>JAFQWB010000082.1 GCA_017407725.1 Clostridia bacterium
CTGCTTGTCGGGCTTTACCGAGGTTATGGGGTAGAAGGTAGCTCTTCCTGCATTTGATACCTTGAGAAGATTTATTGCCTTCTTTGCCGCTTCCTCATTTTCAACAACTATGTTCTGTATGTTTCCGCCAAGCGCACAGTCTATTGCAGTTCCGTACTTGGGATCAACCGATATGATTCTCGATACGGGACCGCATATTCCGTTAAGCTTTTTCTGCGCCGCAGAATCGAGAACGAATTTAACGCTTCGCTGATATCCTTCAAAATGCTCTTCCATGCGCTTAAGGGTGTCTGCATGGCTTTCCTTCGCGCTCTTTGATGCCTTAACCGAGTTAAGCGAGCCGCTAAGCTCGTCTTTTTTTACAAGTGACTGTCTTAAGTCGGATTCAAGCGATTTTTTATCCGAATCTATTTCGTCGGCTCTTGTTTTATAGTTATTAAGTCTTTCCTCTGAAAGCTTGACTTTATTTGCTATGCTTTCAAGACCTGCACGTGCGCTGTCATAGTTCTCGTTGATCGAGGATATTCTTTCGGAAAGAGAGCTTCTTGTTGATTCAAGTGCCGAAAGCTTTATTCTTTTTTCAACGTGAGATTTTTCACATGCCGTTTTGTCAGAGATAGCCTGGCTATGCTCGTTCTTCACTCCCTGAAGAGCGAGATTGGCATTCAGAAGCTCATTTTCGGCGTTTTCATAAGCCTCTGTCTTGTCCTTAAGTATTTTTTCGCATTCGCGAAGCTTCTGGATATAGGAAAGATTTTCACCATCAGAGCTTTTAAGCTCGTTTTTAAGACTTTCCTTTTCCTCTGAAAGTCTTGTAAGCTCGCTTTCGGTATGCGAAAGTGCGCTCCTTGCGATAAGAAGGTCAGAATCAAGAGTGTGCTTTTCATCAACGGCACCCGAGAGCTCAAGTCTGAGATTCTCAACCTTGCCGCGAGCTTCAAAGGTTTCGGTCATAATTTTATCAGTTCTTCTGTTGACCGAAGCAATAGCATCCTCCGCGATCTCAAGATTGTGCTTTGCCATCGAATAAGAGCGTTCAAATTCCTCGTTTTGCTTTGCAAGAGAGTCTATATCGAAGAGTATGAGAGAAACGTCGCATTCCTTTTTCTTGTCATAGATCTCAAGATATATTCTTGCCTTGTTGGCATCCTGCTCAAGAGGACCGACACGAACCTCAAGAAGCGAAACGATGTCGGTGACTCTTTCGAGATTGGAATTGATTTCAACAAGCTTTCTTTCGGATTCGCTCTTTCTTGCTCTGTATTTGGAAATGCCGGCAGCTTCTTCAAAGATGTAGCGTCTTTCCTCGCTTTTCTGCGAGATGATTTCACCGATTCGACCCTGTCCTACAATAGAGTAGCCTGTTTTTCCGATACCGGTGTTCATAAAGAGCTCAACGATGTCCTTAAGTCTTACTGCTTTGGAATTTATAAAATATTCAGAATCTCCCGACTTGAAATAACGTCTTGTAACCGTTATTGTGTCGTAGTCCGAATCTATTCGGGTATCACCCGTATTGTCAATGGTGATAGATACCTCTGCAAAGCCCATAGGACTTCTTTTTTCGGTACCGCCGAAGATTATGTCTTCAAGCTTTGCGCCTCGTATGTTCTTTGCAGAAAGCTCACCGAGAACCCATTTGATAGCGTCCGAAATGTTACTTTTTCCGCTTCCGTTAGGTCCTACGATAACGGTCATACCCTTATCGAAATTGATCTTTGTTCTGTCTGCAAAGGACTTGAATCCGTGAAGCTCAAGCGAGATCAGTCTCATGTATCTGACTCCTTTAACGTGATTTTTACTTCTCCCTCCGTCATATGATCATTTTCACAAATGCTTATAAAAGACGGAAGATATTTTTTATATAGATAAGCTCTAACATATCCTTTCTGACCGATAACGGTAGAAAGTCGACCTTTTTTTACGTGAATTATAACCGATTTTCCTTTAATATCGCCAAGCGATTCTATTTCAGAGCAAATGCGGTCCTTGTAGTATTCCGAAAGGCACATTTCGCCAAGGGCAGGGTGGTATGCACCTGCAACGACCTTTCCCGATCTCAGTCCGTCACTCTCACAAAGACCGATCCTTAAAAGAGTTACCGACCCTCTGTTGAATACCGAATATACCTTTGCTGCTCTTTCGGCAGCGCTCTCGGGTGTAAGAGGTGTGTACTCGCCGGATTTTATCATTGCTTCAAGACCTGTGCCTGCAAAAACTACCGTAGGATAGATTCTTGCGGCATCGGCACCCATTTTGACGATAAATTCTGCCGTTTTTATTTCATCTTCGGTCGTAGATAGGGGAAGACCTATCATCATCTGACCGACAAGCGAAAATCCGTATTCCTTTATAAGCTTGCATGCATTTTCGCAGTCAAGCGCACTGTGACCTCTGTGTGAAGCTTTCAGCACTCTGTCGGATATGCTCTGAATTCCGAGCTCGATCGTTTTTACGGGATATTTCTTAAGCGTGTCAAGAATCTCTCTTGTAATATAGTCGGGACGGGTCGAAAGTCTGATTGACGATATCCGTCTTTCATCGACGTAGCTTTTGGCAAGGTCAAGAAGATCGCTCATGAGAGGTTCTCCGATACCGGTAAAGCTTCCGCCGAAGAAGGCTATCTCAATATTTTCAAGAGCTGTATTTGCACCCGAAAGAAAATTTTCAATTTCCTTTTTGGCATCCTCAATATCGAATTTCTCGTGACCCGTGATAGTTTTCTGATCGCAGAATGCACAGTCGTGAGGACAACCTATATGAGGAACGAATACGGGGATGTTTATATGCTTCATTTTTCAATTGCTCCGAAAAGGAGAAGCGCTTCCTTTGCGGCAGATTGCTCCGCTCGTCTTTTGCTTCGACCGCTTCCTTTTCCGATAACGTTACTTCCAAGCCTTGCTTCAATTTCAAATACTCGTTGATGCGCCGGTCCGGATTCCCCGACCAGCACGTAATCGAGTATTTCACCGTCTTCACGCTGAATAAGCTGCTGGAGCATAGTTTTGTAATCGGTAGAGGTGTGACCCTCGATCGTTTCCTTGATCTTTTCGCTGATGAAGGGAAGAAGGAAGGTTTTTACCGTTTCAACCGACGAATCAAGATATATTGCCGCAAGAAGAGCCTCGAATGCATCGGAGAGTATCGAATCACGCTCCGCACCGTTGTTTGAGGCTTCTCCGTGACCGAGGAGTATATAGCTTCCGAGAGATATCTCGCGTGCAAAATCAGCAAGAGCCTTTTCGCATACAGCCTGAGCTCTGAGCTTTGAAAGCTCGCCCTCGGGAAGGCTCGGGCAGGAATCGTAAAGATAAGTGCTTGATATGAGAGAAAGAACCGAGTCGCCTAAAAACTCAAGTCTTTCGTTGCTCTTTATATCGGTCATACCCTTGGCGCAGGCTTCATTTGCATACGATGAGTGTGTGAGCGCGTTTTCGAGAAGTGATTTATCTTTGAAGCTGTATTTTATCGTTTCTTCAAGTTTACTAAAATTCATTTGAATCAGTGTGCCTTTCTTTTGTAAAGGTGAATTACTGTTCACTCGTCAAGCTTTCTTCTGTGGGCTGCTTGGGGGGAGTGTATTTTGCGGCGATGTCCGAAATAAGTCCGGTGTTATAGTATACAACAGCCTGCTTGATAGCATTCTTGAGGGCTCTTGCATTTGATGAGCCGTGAGCCTTGATAACAGGTCTTGAGATTCCAAGGAAGGGAGCACCGCCATACTCTGATGCGTCAAACTTGCGCTTTAACTGTCTGAGGGGCTTTTTGCACATGAGGTATGCCGCCTTTGTGGTTGCAGAGTATGTAAACACGCCGGCTAAGTTCTCCATCATAAAGCTGCCCATACCCTCTGTCATTTTGAGAATTATATTTCCGGTAAAACCGTCGCAAACAATAACGTCACAAACACCGAAGGGAATTTCTTTGCCTTCAATGTTTCCGTAGAAGTTTATTTCTTCGCAAGCCTTGAGCCTTTTGTATGTTTCAACGTGAAGAGGAGTACCCTTTATCTCTTCGCTTCCGATATTTACAAGTCCTACCTTGGGGCGTTCTATATTGAATACCTTTTCCATATAAAGCGATCCCATTACTGCAAACTGAACGAGATGATCCTCGGTAACTGTTGTATTTGCACCCGAATCGATAAGAAGAACAGGCTTTTCAAGTGGAAGAATGGTAGCGATCGCGCTTCTTAAAACTCCTCTTACTCTGTGAACTATAAGAGTAGATCCTGCGTGAAGAGCACCTGTATTTCCCGCGCTTACAAGAGCGTCTCCCTCGCCGTGCTTGAGCATCTTGAAGGCAACTCTCATAGAGCTGTCAAGCTTGTCTCTTACGGCAAGAGGATGGTCGTCCATTTCGACTACCTCGGTGGTATTTACAATTTCAATGTTTTCAAGCGAAAGATTATTCTCAAGTGCTATTTCACGAATTTTTTCTTCGCATCCAACGAGAGTTATATTTATGCCAAGCTCGTCTCGTGCCTGACAAGCACCCTTAACGGGTTCAAGCGGAGCAAAATCTCCGCCCATTGCATCAACGATAATATTCATAAAATTGCCTTTCTTAGTATATCATCTTTAATCTTTGAGATAGGGCTTTATTCTTGTCTCGAATATTTCCGAGGATATTTCAAGTGCACGCTGTGCTATAGCACTGTTTCGTGCTTCCTTTCCGCCCTTTACCTTGTATCCGAGTGGTGCCATTATTCCAAAGTTTACGTTCATAGGCTGGAAGGCGGTGTTTGCCGACGAAATATAGTGCGAAAGCGCACCGATCGCCGTTGTGTCGGGGAAATCGATGGAATCAAGTCCGAGAACTCTTGCAGCGGCATTGATTCCTGCTACAAATCCCGATGATGCCGACTCTATATATCCCTCAACTCCTGTCATCTGTCCTGCAAAGAAGATTCTCGGATTCTGTCTTAAGGAATAATCGGAGGAAAGGAGAGCAGGTGAATTTAAGAAGGTGTTTCTGTGCATTACGCCGTATCTTAAAAATACCGCGTTTTCAAGGCCGGGAATCATTCTGAAGACGCGTCTTTGTGCTTCAAAGGTAAGATGAGTCTGGAAACCAACCATATTGTACATTGTTCCTGATGTGTTTTCTTTTCTCAGCTGAACTACGGCATAAGCTTCCTTTCCCGTAGAGGGAAGGGGAAGACCGACAGGCTTTAAGGGTCCGTAGGTAAGAGTATCAACACCTCTTGATGCCATAACCTCGACGGGCATGCATCCCTCGAAAACCTTTAATTTTTTGTTGTCTTCGGGAGTATCAAACTCATGAAGCTTTGCTATGGGAGCATTTACAAGCTCGTTGTAGAAGGCAAGATACTGCTCTTTGTCCATAGGACAGTTGAGATAGCAGGGATCACCCTTTCCGTATCTTGATGCCGCAAAGGCTACGTCTGTATTTATGCTTTCGGCGTCAATAATAGGTGCGGCTGCATCGTAAAAGCTGAGTGAGTCAAGTCCCAGTTTTTCCGTGAAATAATTTGCAAGTGCATCCGATGTAAGAGGACCGGTAGCAACAACTACCACTCCCTCGTTTGGAATGGACGTTACTTCCTCATTCACCACATCAATGAGGGGATGATTTTTTATTTTTTCGGTAATATAAGCCGAGAAAAGCTCTCGGTCTACCGCAAGAGCTCCTCCTGCGGGGACTTCGGTTTTGTATGCGCTTTCCATTACGATAGATCCGAGATACGAAAGCTCCTTTTTTAAGAGTCCGATAGCATTTGAAATGCCTGCCGCTCTGAAGGAGTTGGAGCATACGAGCTCTGCGAAATTATCCGATTTGTGAGCAGGAGAGTGCTTTGTCGGCTTCATTTCATAAAGCTTTACGCTTACACCGAGTCTTGCCGCCGCATATGCGGCTTCACATCCCGCAAGGCCTGCTCCAATAACGGTTATCTTTTTTTGCTGATCCATTAAAAATCTCCGAAAATTACTTTGATTCGGGACATTCCTTGTTACAGCAGACGGGAGTTTCGTCCTCGGGCTTTTTGTAGCAAAGGGGCATACCGCAGGTGGGGCAGGGTGTGCCTGAAGGCTTATACCACGATACAAAGCTGCACGAGGGATATGAAGAGCATCCGTAGAATACCGACTTTTTCTTCGATCTTCTTGTAACTATGGGCGAGCCGCAGAGCGGACAGGGAATGTCGGAGGGTGTTTCTATTTTTACTGTGTTTTTACATTTTGGGAACGCAGAGCAGGCATAGAAGCTGCCGTATTTTCCGCTTCTTATTACCATGGGCTCACCGCAGATCTCACACGAAATACCTGTTGGATCTTGCTTTTCGGGCTGAGCTTTTTCTTTACCCGCGGTATCAATAGGTTTTGTGTTTCTGCACTGAGGATAGTTGGGACATGCGGCAAACTTGCCGAATCTTCCCGATTTGACCACCATCAAGGATCCGCACTTGTCGCAGACTATGTCCGTAAGCTCGCTCTGAAGCTCAATGGGATTCTCCTCGGCAGATTTTTCAGCATTCTCAAGCTCATCCTTGAAGCTGTCATAGAAGGTCGAGAGAATGCCGACAAGTGAATTCTCGCCCGATGCTACAGAGTCAAGATCTGATTCCATCTGAGCGGTAAATGCGTAGTCAACGATATCGGGGAAATGCTCCTCCATAAGCTTGGTTGTAACCTCGCCAAGCTCGGTGGGCTTAAGAGATTTTCCGTCGCGCTTTACGTATCCGCGTGAAATTATCGTCGATATGATGGCAGCCGTTGTCGAAGGACGGCCGATTCCTTTTTCTTCAAGGAATCTTACAAGAGTACCTTCGTTGAATCTTGCGGGCGGTTCTGTAAAGTGCTGAATGGGATCAACCTTTACCGTACTCAGCATTTCGTTTTCCGAAAGAGCGGGGAGGGAGTTTGTTGCATCCTCGTCACCATCACCCATATCCTCGTAAACTGCAAGGAATCCGCTGAATCTTACAGACTGACCGCTTGATCTGAAGATGTATTTTCCGCATCTGATGTCAACGCTTGTGGAATCGATTTCAGCATCAGCCATCTGGCTTGATACGAATCTGTCCCATATAAGCTTGTAGAGCTTGTACTGCTCGTTTGTAAGATATTTCTTGATTCTGAGAGGCTCAAGATTTACGTTAGAGGGTCTTATAGCCTCGTGTGCATCCTGAGCATCGTTTTTTGATTTGTATATTCTGGGAGTCTCTGTAATGTGAGATTCGCCGAATTTTTCAAGGATGTATGATCTTGCAAGCTCCTGGGCATCTGTGGATATTCTGAGCGAGTCTGTTCTCATATAAGTAATAAGACCGGTAACGCCGCCGTTTTCAGATCCGATATTGATACCCTCGTAAAGCTCCTGCGCAATGCTCATTATTTTCTGGGTGTTGAATCCGAGCTTCTTTACCGCATCCTGTTGCATTGTGGAGGTGGTGAAGGGAGGCGCGGGGTGTCTGCGCTTAACGGTATTCTTTACCGACTCAACGGTAAACGAACCGTTCTCGATTTCGGAAAGTATCGCTTTTACCTGAGATTCGTTTTCAAGATCAAGCTTGCCCTGAGCTTCTCCGTAGAAGCGCGAAACAAAGTCTTCACCCAGAGAGTTTTTATGATACGCCTCGATAGTCCAGAACTCGGTGGGAATGAAGCTGTTTATCTGCGCTTCTCGCTCAACTATGATCTTTGTTGCAACAGACTGAACTCTGCCTGCAGAAAGACCGCCTCTGACCGTCTTCCAAAGGTAAGGGCTGAGCTTGTATCCAACGATACGGTCAAGAATTCTTCTCGCCTGCTGTGATTCAACGAGCGCGGTATTGATTGTTCTCGGGTTGCGAATGGCTTCCTTAACTGCGTTTTTAGTGATCTCGTTGAAGGTTATTCTTCTCGTTTTTTCGATCGGTATTCCGAGAACTGTAGCAAGATGCCAGGAAATTGCTTCTCCCTCTCTGTCGTCATCGGTTGCAAGGAATATCTTGTTGGCTTTTTTTGCGGCGGCCTTGAGCTCTGTTATAACAGGACCCTTACCGCGTATGTTTATATAATGCGCTTCGAAGTTGTTGTCAATGTCAACACCGAGCGAGCTTTTGGGAAGGTCTCTTACGTGACCTACCGAAGCGATTACTTTGTAGTTTGATCCGAGGTAATTGTTGATCGTGGCGACCTTTCCGGGTGACTCCACAATAACGAGATTTGCCATATAGTATTCTCCGTAAAAAATAGTTTAGTGTTTTACGTAAAGACCGCCGGGAAGCGCGGATACGTACTTTTTGATTTCAAGTGTGGTGAGTGTTATAAGAACGGTACTTATGGGAAGTCCCGTACGTGCTATCTCATCGCATGTAACACCCTTTCCCTCGGGCATTGCAGAGAGCACGGCATTTTCGTTTTCACTCAGCGGAGAGCTGTTTTGCGAAGGAGCCTTAGTGACACTCGGTTTATCTTCAACCCCGACCTTTTCCGATTTTTCCTTTTTCGGCTTGGACGGAGCCTTTTTTTCTGTTTTTTTCTTTTCTTTTTTCTTGTAGGGCTCAACAGATTCGGCAGTCTGAAGATTTTTGATATCCTCATTATCCGGGGAAGGGGACGCAAGCTTGAGCGAGCCTCTCGGTCTTTGAAGAAGCACCGAGGGTGCCGATCTTCCGGGGATAAGGTCTGTCCTTACACTGTTCGGGTAGATATATTCATATTCGCTGAGTATATCCAGAGCAGACGTTACCATTCTCGCTCCGTTCATAATGAGCGAGTTTGTGCCCTTACTGTTGATCTCTCCCACGTTTCCGGGAAGAGCAAATATATCGCGGCCCTGAGAGATTGCGTATTTTGCCGTAATCATTGCGCCGCTCTTTTCGTCCGCTTCAACGACGAGCGTGCCTGAGCAAAGACCGCTTATGATTCTGTTTCGCTTAGGGAAGTTGAATCCCTTAGGCTCTGTGCCGGGAGCAAATTCGGTGATAACAGTTCCTTTGAATGCGATTTCATTCATAAGAGCCTCGTTCTCACTCGGGTAAACAACGTCGATTCCGCATCCGAGAACGGCAACGGTAAATCCGCCCGCATCAAGAGCTCCTCTGTGGCAGACAGAATCTATTCCTCTTGCAAGACCGGATACGACTATGGCGCCTCCCCTTGCAAGATCGCGTGAAATAAGATATGCATTTCTTCTTCCGTATTCGGTAAGCCTTCTTGTTCCAACCGTAGCAATGCATGCATTGTTGTCAAAGTCGGGGAAGCGTCCTCTGAAATAAAGAAGGACGGGCTTCATTGGTATTCTTTTTAAGCAGGCAGGGTAAAGCTTTGAATCAAGCGTAACTATGCCTATATTTTGTCTTTCGCAAAAGTCAATTATTCGCTCAGCTTCGGAAAGTTCCTTGTCGCACAGAGAATCGATAAGCTCGTCATAGCTGTCCTTTTCGCCCTCGACAAGCTTTTCGGTATACTGATCTCTGTCGGCAAAATATATAGCATCGTAATCGTTATCGAAGGCAGAGAGAACTGCATCGACCGCTTTTGTAGCGGGCGGCAGCTTAAGACTCAGCCATACCGCGTGTTTCAGCTCCGACATTTGAACATCCTCTTTGTTTGTTTTGGTTTATTTTTTGTTTATTGCCTCTGTCATCTTCCAGAGAAGTATTGACGATGCAGAAGCAACGTTGAGCGATTCAGCTCCTTCGATCATGGGAATGTACACCTTTGAGGAGCATACCGAAAGAAGGTCGTTCGGAAGACCTGAGCCCTCGTTGCCCACAATGAAGCAGGTTCTTGAATTTACTGTTTTTGAAAGGAGTGATTCTGCGCTTTCATCAAGCGCTGCAGCAGATGTGTCGTATCCCATGGTGCAGAGCGCATTTACCGCATCGATGATATCGGGCACCTTTATAGTGTTCATTTCAAAAAGCGAGCCCATCGACGCTCTTACGGTTTTGGGGTTGTATATATCTGCACAGTCGCTTGAGAGTACGAGAGAGTCGATACCGAGGGCGTAAGCACATCTTATTATGGTGCCGAGGTTTCCCGGGTCTCTTACTCCTACAACGCAAAATAACGTTCCCTTCAATTCAATATTATATATTGTAGCAAATTTATGCAGATTGTCAAGATATTTTGATACACAAAATACGCCTTGAGGCGAATTTTCATTTGTTATTTTCTCATAAACGCTGTCGGAAACAATAATTTTACGAGTCTTTTTGTCGTGCGGAACAGAAGAGAGGAGCTCTTTGTTTTTTTCTGTTACCAGAACAGCGGTAAGAGGAAGGTTCTTTTGAAGTGCTTCTCTGAAAAGCTTTATCCCTTCAAACGTGAAAAGAGAAGACTCCTCGCGTCTTTTTTTGTCGGAAAGTCCTGCTATTTCTGTTATAAATTGGTTTGATCTTGATGTGATAAGCTCGTAATTATAGTCTTTCATAATGTTCTCCAAAAGGCTTATAAAACTCAAAAAACCCGCAAATTTTGCGGGTTTTTTCAAAAAAGATTAAAGCTGTGCCTTTGCTTTGTCGCAGAGAGCTGCGAAAGCATCCTTGTCGTATACAGCGATCTCAGCGAGCATCTTTCTGTTAAGATCGATACCTGCGAGCTTAAGACCGTGCATAAACTTGCTGTAATTTATACCGTTTACCTTGCACTGAGCGGAAATACGTGTGATCCAGAGTGCGCGGAAATCTCTCTTCTTGAGCTTACGTCCAACGTATGCGTAGTTGCCGCTCTTCATAACAGCTTGCTTAGCCATCTTGAAGTGCTTGCTCTTTGCTCCCCAGTAGCCCTTAGCAGCCTTGAGGACTTTATTTCTTCTCTTGCGCGTCATAAGTGCGCCCTTAATTCTTGCCATTTAAGTTTCCTCCTAATTAATTACTATTCTGCTACTCAGTCTTTCTGGATGAGTGTTCTTACTGCAGGACACATAGCCTCGCTGAGGTATGCACCTGTACGAAGATGTCTCTTGCGCTTCTGAGTCTTGAGTCCGAGGTTATGTCTGTGGTTTGCGTGCGACATCTTAACTTTTCCGCTCTTTGTAACGCTGAAGCGTTTGCTGGATGCCTTATGTGTTTTCATTTTTCCCATGGTATAAACTCCTTTCGATTTATCGTGATATAAACGTTTTCTACCTTACTGCTGTCCCTTTGAAGCAGACTGCTTAACAGGGGAGAGCATAATTGACATGTTTCTTCCTTCGAGAACAGGAGGCTTGTCAGATGAGCCTACCTCTGCAACGTATGCAAGGAAACGCTCGAGAAGCTCGCGTCCAATGTCCTGATGTGCCATCTGACGTCCTTTGAAAACAACGATTACCTTTACCTTGTTACCCGAGGTAAGGAACTTCTTTGCGTTGTTAGCCTTGGTGTTGAAGTCATTTACGTCGATATGGCAGGAAAGCTGGATCTCTTTGATATCAACCTTCTGCTGCTTTTTCTTTGCTTCTTTCTTTTTCTTGTCTCGGTCAAAGCAGAACTTTCCGTAGTCGAGTATTCTGCATACGGGAGGATCGCTCTGGGGAGAAATGAGTACAAGGTCAAGTCCGTTTTCGTCTGCTATGTTAAGTGCAGTTTCAACTGTAACGATTCCTACCTGCTCACCTTCATCACTGATCACTCTGATCTTGCTCTGACGTGTGAATCCGTTTCTTAAGAGCTCGTCGTTTATAAGATGCTCTTTTTCCTTGCGGTTGTCGGTTCCGATGGTTGAACACCTCCGTTATAAAATAAAAAATGTGTGGCAAAACACTCTGCACACACATAAACGCACACAAAAAGAATGCCCTAAAAGACATACCCTTCGTTGATGTTTATTAACCGGTTGAGCTTTGCATACCGGTGAGAACAGAGTGCTCTACTTCTTTTTCCGAACTATTATACCATCATAACACGCTCTTGTCAAGGGCTTTTGAAAAAAATCTTGAAAAATTTTTCACTTGATTTTACACGTTTTCTAGTGTATAATATAAGATAATCAAATTTTACGAAAGAGGAGGGGAGTTCTTGACAAGGAAAGTAAAGAAAAGGCGGATCAACACGAAAATGTTGCTTCTGTGGATATCGTCCGCACTTGCATTCTTTATTGCGGCGGTGATACTTTTTTCACTTGCAATAAAGCTTGTCCTCGGAGTGTCGTCATTTGAGGGCTTCGGACTCATAACCTATTCGGTAAGCGTAAAAAATGAGGATTATAAGGAAAACAGTAAATCGTCAAAGGAATATATTACCGACTCAAAAATAGTATCCGCATCGACTGTCATAAGGGGAAGCGTGGCGTATTTTGATTTTACTGCCGTGGCGCTTGACTGCGATGCAAGGGTGAGCGGAGACGAGACGAGGATAAGATACATATTTGATAAAGGAGAAGCGACCTTCTTCTTTGACAGCACCCTTGCATATATAGGAGGAGAAGCGGTAATACTTGAAGCTCCGTGCTACTATGACGGTGAAAAGCTTTTTAT
Organism: Clostridia bacterium; assembly: GCA_017407725.1. Next base: position 12,412 of record JAFQWB010000082.1, read on the forward strand.
TCCCGCAACTGCAGCAAGATATATGTATGGGCTTACGGTTACCTATAAAAACAGAAAGCTGAGCGTGAAATACGATCCTGCCGAGGTAAGACCCGCAAATCTCGGTGAGATCGATAAGCCGACAAAGGTTACAGACGACTGAAAGGGATAAATTTTATGAACGTAAAGACATTCAGAAGATTAACGATGATTCTTGTTACGGCAATACTGATAGGAGTTTCGGTAATTGTCGGACTTCTCATTTATAAGTCGTGCGATAAGGAAAAGAGAACCGAGTACGAATACAGCAGTGCAGATGTGCAAAAGTATGTAGATTATCTTTACTGTGATGACGACAGTACGTATCTGATGCTTGTAAACCTAGATAACAGTATAGGAACTTACGAGCCCTCAAACCTTCTCAAAACCGACCTGATAAAGGACTGTAAAATAGCGAATCAGACCTACTACGTAGAGGAGAGAACTCTTTATGCGCTGACGGCTATGCTTATCGAAGCAAAGGCATGCGGATACGATAAAATACGTATAACAAGCGCATACCGCTCCTACACCAAGCAGAACTCGATCTTCAACAATTATATTGCCGAGGAAATGGAGAAGGATCCTACCCTTACAAGAGAAGCTGCCGAGGAAATAGTCAAAAAGTATTCAAATCCTCCCGGAAGATCTGAGCATCAGACCGGGCTTACGGTTGATTTTTATGCCGAGGATGACGGAAGCACCGTACTCAATACCGGATTTGCATATACGGATGAAGGAAGATGGCTTGCCGCAAACTGCCATAAATTCGGATTTGTTCTGAGATACGGAGCAGATAAGACCGATATTACGGGAATAAGCTATGAGCCCTGGCATTTCAGATACGTTGGAATCGAGCACGCCGCTAAAATGAAGGAGCTCAATATGTGTCTTGAGGAATATATCGAATACCTCGGAAAACAATAACGATATAAAATCATACGCTTACGTGCTTGTTAAAACAGGAAGGCATCAATGTATTGAAGCAAGATCCATCATAGAGGGCAATCTGTGATGGATTTTTCTGTATTGGTTTCATAAGCGTAATAAGCGCCGAAAAATGAAGAAATATCAAAAAAACGCTGATTTCTAAAAAATCACCCTGCGTTACGTATTGCTTGTAACGCCGCGTAATGTAGTATAATAGGTACAAGGGAGGTGAAAAAGCTATGTCAAAATATACAACCGGAGAAATTGCAAGGCTTTGCGGTGTATCGGTAAGAACAGTTCAGTATTACGATGACAGACGAATTCTTATACCGAGCGAGCTTAGTGAGGGAGGACGCAGACTTTACAGCGAAGATGATCTGAGACGAATGCGCATTATATGTTTTCTGCGCGAGGCGGGACTTTCCATAAACAGCATCTCGGTTCTCTTTGCAGAGGATAATCCCGGAAATATAATTTCAGTTCTGCTAAAGGAACAGGAGAACGACCTGAGAAGGGAGCTTTCCGAATGCCAGACCAAGCTTGATCTGATTGAAGGCATCAAGCGTGAGCTTAAGGAGCTCGATACCTTCAGCGTTGAATCCATAGGAGATATAGCTTACGTTATGAAACAGAAAAGTAAACTTAACAAAATGAGGCGTATTATGGTGCTTACGGGAATTCCCGTTTCCGCACTTCAGATTGCAGCAATCGTTTTGCTTATCACAAACGGAATCTGGTGGCTGCTGCCTGTGTGGGCGATAGTAGCTGTTCCGTGGGGAATTCTGATATCAAAATATTATTTCGGTCATACCGCTTATATCTGTCCCGAATGTCACGAGATATTCAGACCGAACTTAAGGGAAGCTTTTTGGGCATACCATACACCGAGAATGCGTCGCCTTACCTGTCCTGAATGCAGACACAAGGGTCTTTGCGTTGAGGTTTACTGTGAAAAGGAGAATAAGAAATAATGGACGATATTAACAAGATAATAGAGCTTCTTCCTCTTTTGATACCGCTTATAATAGCCGAGCTTGCAGTTCTTGGATATACTCTGTACCATATCTTCACGCACTCTTCTTATAAAAGAGGAAACAGAGTGCTGTGGACTGTAATTTCGATAGTATTTATGAATACATTTATAGGTCCGATACTCTATTTTGTTCTCGGTAAGGAGGATTCTTGATGAATATGCTCCGCATTACCGGTCTTGATAAGAAATTTGGTGATAAAAAGGTATTGAGCGGTCTTGATCTTGCTGTGCCCGAGCACAGTATCTACGGATTTATAGGACAAAACGGAGCAGGCAAGACAACCACAATGAAGATGGTTCTCGGACTTTTGAAAGCCGATTCGGGAGAGATCGAGGTTAACGGTGAAAAGGTTGTTTACGGTCAAACCGAAACAAACCGACATATCGGATATCTTCCCGATGTTCCCGAATTCTACACCTTTATGAATGCAAGGGAATATCTTTGCTTTTGTGGGGATATCAGCGGAATGAGCCGCGCAAAGACACAAGAACGGGCAAATGAACTTCTTGCGCTTGTTGGTCTTGAGGGTGAAACTCATCGAATCAAGGGCTACTCAAGAGGAATGAAGCAGCGCCTCGGAATAGCGCAGGCTCTGCTTAACACCCCAAAGCTTCTTATTTGTGATGAGCCAACATCGGCGCTCGATCCGATAGGAAGAAAGGAAATACTCGATATTCTTCTTACAATAAAGGATCAGACGACAGTTCTGTTTTCAACGCACGTTCTCTCAGACGTTGAGCGAATTTGCACCGACGTTGCTTTTCTTAAGGATGGCAGGGCTGAAATTCAGGGAAAGCTTTCCGATATTAAAATAGGATACCGAAAAAAAGAATATGCCCTCGAGCCTGCATCGGATGCAGATGCCGAAAAGCTGCTTAAGGCTTTTGCTTTGATGACTCTTTCCGATAGGAATAAGGTCGTTTTCAGCGAAAACGACTATCCTGTATCCGACGTTCTTCGCTATGTTGCGGACAATCGGATCTCGCTTCTTAAATTTGAGCTGATAGAGCCGAGTCTTGAAGAGATGTTTATGGAGGTGACAAAGAAATGAGATCTTTACTTGCCTTTATAAAAAAAGAATTCACAGAGCACCTTCGATGCGCAAGACTTATGATAACTCTCGCGCTTTTTGTCCTGCTTGGTATTATGAACCCGGCAGTTGCAAAGCTGACACCGTGGCTGCTTGAAGTGCTGGCTGACTCACTTGCCGAAAGCGGAATGACCGTCACGGTCGTGAATGTAAGCGCACTCGATTCGTGGGTGCAGTTCTTTAAGAATATGCCTGTCGGGCTTATCGCCTTCGTGCTTCTTTACGGCTCGGTATTCACAAAAGAGTACAGCTCGGGAACCTTGCTCCTCTCACTTACAAAGGGATTTGAGCGCTATAAGGTCGTTGTTGCCAAGGCGGTAACACTCGTTATAATATGGTCGCTCGGATACTGGCTCTGCTATGGGATCACCTATTTCTATAATGCATATTTCTGGGATAACGGCGTAGCGCACAATCTTCTTTTTTCAGCACTTTGTTGGTGGCTTTTCGGTATGCTTGTCATATCACTTATTACGGTTTGTTCCACTCTTTCATCATCAAATACAGGAGTACTTCTGTCAATCGGAAGTTTTGTTTTCGGTTGCTCTGTTGTTTCGGCAATACCTAAGGCAGGAAAATATCTTCCGACAATGCTTACAGACGGAAATTCGCTTATATACGCGTCTCTCAAAGCCGAGGATTATATCGCATCGCTTGTCATCACAGCGGTTCTGACAATTGTATTTTTTGTGATAAGCATTCCGATATTCAACAAAAAGCATCTCTGAAAAAAAATAAAAAGTACACGAAAGTCTTTGCTTCGTGTACTTTTTTGATGTTATAAATTATTCAAGGCCGAGAGATCTTAAGTGCTTGTATCCTTTTCTTAATTCCTCGAAGGGATCCTCGCCGTACGAATTGTCCTGCTCGATGATGATGTACTCGGCACCGGATTCAGCGCAAAGGGGAATAAGCTTTTCAAAGTTGATGTTTCCGGAGCCTACTGGAGCCATGCGAACCTCAAGACCGTTAACTTTCATATCCTTGAAGTGTACGCAGGGAATTCTGCCCTTGAGCTTCTTTATCCAGTCAGCAACGTCGCAGCCTGCGTGCTGGAGCCAGTATGTGTCGACAGTAATACCAAGCTCATCGGGTGTGGTTGCATTAAGAAGGGCGTCAAGTCTTGTAACGCCGTTTTCATCCTTGTTAAGCTCACCGTGGTGATTGTGATACATAAATCTGCATCCGCCCTCAGCAAAGATCTTTCCGCTTGTTTTTGCAACGCCTATAACGTCATTAAGGTCATTATCTGTAAGAAGATTGTTTCTGCCGCCGATACCGATATATTTGCATCCGTAGGTAAGATGCTCCTTCATAACGGTCTCGGGCTCGTTCTTGATTCTGTCAAAAGAAAAATGAGTAAGAGAGCAAGCAATTCCGTATTTGTTGAGAGTATCTCTCATCCATTCGGGATCGTATGCGCAAACACCCGAAAGCTGAAGGTTTGTAAAGCCCATATCTGCAACCTTTTTAATGGTTTCTTCAAGGTCTGCGGTAGTTTTGCAGTATTCTCTTAAGTTGTAAAGCTGAGCACCGATTTTCATATTATTATCTCCCTGAAAATAAATTTTGTATGCTTACGCCAATTATAAACTCAAAAAAGGCTAAAGTCAATAGAAAAGAAAAATTGTATGTGAAATTTTCGAAAAAGGTTGATTTTTTTAGTACGTGGTGTTAAAATACAAACAATACCTTAAAAATGATAGAGAGGGCAATAAAATGGATTATTCAATTCAGCTTTACAGTTTAAGAGATATTACCGCATCCGATATGGACACAGCACTCAGAAGAGTGAGTGAGATCGGATATAGGTACGTTGAGTTCGCAGGATTTTTCGGTCACAGCGCGTCCGATATAAAGGCGATGCTTGATAAGTACGGACTTAAGGTAAGCGGAACGCATACCGGCTTTAACGAGGTGAGAGATAATTTCGAAGCTACCGTAGAATATCACAAGGCTATCGGAAACACCAATATAATAGTTCCGGGATTTGATTATTCCACTCGCGAGAAGCTTGATGAATTCATTGATTTTTGCAATGAATATGCTCCGAAGCTTAAGGCTGAGGGAATAACGCTCGGCTTCCATAATCACTCGGGAGAATTTATCGAAACGGGATACGGCGCGATTGTTCATAAGGAAATAAGAGAGAAGACCGATATTGAACTTGAGATCGATACCTACTGGGCATATAACGCAGGCGTAGACCCGATTGCACTTATGGATGAACTCAAGGACAGAATAAGAGTTATCCATATTAAAGACGGATTTGAAGGCGGCAAGGGAATGCCTCTCGGAAGAGGAAGCGCACCCGTTGCTGACGTATATAAGAAGGCAAAGGAGCTTGGTATACTTATGTGTGTTGAGAGTGAAACACTTACTCCCGACGGCATAACGGAGGCTTCAGTGTGCTTTGACTATCTTAAAACACTTGAAAACTGAAAAAAAGCTTACGGAAGTTTTCCGTAAGCTTTTTTAGCTTTTAAGAGCCTTTTCAATAACAGAATAAAGGGTACTTCTTTCATTGGGATCAAGGAATGAGTAGACGATATAGTCGCCTATTATCCTTACCTTTCCGCCTGTGAGCTTTGTTACCTCGCTCGGATTATATGATCTGAGCCACTCTGTTTTCCCTTCGACGCTTTCATAAAGATACTCGTTTATCTCGTCGAAAAGAGAGTCGCCGCCGTCGGATAAAAAGATGCCGAATTCGTTTATAGACATTGGATCTGTGCTCACGTATACGCATCCGTTTGCGCCAGCTATATCGTCGCTGTGCGTTATAAGAAGATCCTCGCGGCTGTACTGCACGTACTGATCGGAATTGCTGAGTGATGAGAGCACCTTGGCGGAAAGCTCATTGGGTGAAATATCGTTTCTGTAGCTTTCGCTTTTCTTGTCCGTGCATGACCAAAGCTCGCAAATCAGCAGAAGGGAAATGATAATAAATGCAATTTTTTTCATTTTATAACTCCGGAATCAATTATATTTTTCATTATTTTGTTGTATCCTTCACACGAAATGTGTATTCCGTCTCCGTTGTGAAATTCATCGGGCAGAAATCCCGACTCATCAGCAAGAACAGAATACGTGTCCAAGAAGGTGAGAGAATAATTTTTACATATTTCATATATCCACCCGTTTACGATAGGAATCCTTTCGGGTATAAGCCTTACAAAATCCTTGCTTCTGTTTTCGGCTATCGGAAACACCGACTGGATTATGATATTTGTTTCGGGTGATTTCTTTACGATCAGATCAAGCATCGCCTCATAATACTGAGTAAAAGAATCCTTTTCCCAGTAATTAAGACCGTTAAGACCTACCGTAATAATAAGATATTCGGGTGATATCTTGCCGATAGCATCATCGATGCGAAGTCTCTCGTTTTTGTAAAGCACTCTTGCACTCGCAAGATTTCCAAGATAGAATGTTCCGCCGATTGGCGTGATAACACACTCGCGCCTTATTCGGTAGAGCGTTTTGCCAAGGCTTCCGTCGTTTTCGGAATTGTATTTTATAAGACCGTGCGTTGTTGAATCCCCGAAAAAGTAAACACCGTCGAGCTCGGACGAATACTCGATATTCTGAATTACCTCGGCTATGGAGGTTGAGGGTGCCGACGTGCTTTCGCTTGGGTACGTACTGCTGTCCCGACATCCCGAAAGACATATAAGAGAGAAAACAAGTGAAAGTGACAGTATCAGAGAGAGAATAAAGTATAAAGGTTTCATTTTAATATCCTTGACAAAATAATAAGCAGAGGTTATAATTATAAGAGCGCATCATGCGTAGTATAAAAACGGAGTAAATCTTAATGATCTGTATTGGTCTTGATAACGTTGGTCTTTCTTTCGGAACCGACGTTGTTTTTGAAAAGGTATCTTTTTCGCTGAATGACGGCGAAAAGCTTGGAATTGTCGGCTCGAACGGCGCAGGTAAGTCTACATTGCTTCGCATAATAGCCGGAGAATATGAGCCTGATGAGGGAAGTGTATACATTTCCAAGGATAAAACTGTCGGCTATCTTGCACAGCATAATGAATATAATAGCGAAAGAAGTGTTTTTGACGAGCTTCTTTCTGCTTTTTCCGATCTTATAAATATGGAAAAAAGGCTTGAGGAGATCAGAAAAAAAGCAGAAGAGGGAGATTACGAGGCATCTCTTGCATATCCTCTTGCCAATGAGCGCTTTATTGAGCGCGGAGGCCTTGAATATAAAGGCAGATGCAGAGGCGTTCTTCTGAACCTCGGATTTACCGAGGATATGTTCGATACGAGAGTAAGCACGCTCAGCGGCGGACAGAAGGAAAGACTTGCACTTGCTTCAATTCTTATTCGTGAGCCTGACGTAATAATACTCGATGAGCCTAATAACCATCTTGATATACGTAATATCGAATGGCTTGAAAAATTCCTTTCGCAGACAAAAAAGACTGTAATACTCGTATCTCACGACAGATATTTCTTAAGCAAGGTCACAACAAAGACCCTTGAGATCTCGGGCGGAAGAGCAAAGCTTTATAACGGCGGATACGATAAATACGTAGAGCAGAAAAAGAAGGATGAAGAGGCATACGAGAAGCTTTACAGAACTCAGCAAAAGGAGATCGAAAGACTCGAGGCAATAATTGAACAGCAAAAACGCTGGAACAGAGAGAAAAACATAATCAAGGCTGAGGCGACTCAGAAGAGAATTGACAGAATGGAAAAGCTCGAGGCTCCGCAAAAGGCTGAGGAGGCTATAAGAATGAGATTTAATTCCGCAATCGAAAGCGGAAATGACGTTCTTACTCTTCGCTCGCTTTCCAAGGCTTACGGAAGCAAGGTGCTTTTCGATAAGGTAGACTATGAGGTTTTCAAGAATGACAGAGTCGTTATAGTAGGACCTAACGGATGCGGAAAGTCAACTCTTCTCAATATACTCAGCGGATACGTAAAGCAGGATAGCGGAGGCTTTTTCTACGGCTATAACGTTGTTATGGGATATTACGATCAGGAAAATCAGAATCTCAATCCCTACAATACCGTTCTTGATGAGCTCTGGAATGCATATCCTAATTTAACGCAGACCGAAATAAGAAACACACTTGCACTATTTTTGTTCAAGGGTGATGATATAGAAAAGCCTATATCGGTGCTTTCAGGTGGAGAAAAAGCAAGACTTTCTCTTGCAAAGATTATTCTGTCCAAAATAAATCTTTTAATACTCGACGAGCCTACAAATCACCTTGATATTATGTCAATGGAGGTTCTTGAAAATGCGCTAAGCCTTTTTGAGGGAACAATAATTGCCGTATCGCACGACAGATATTTCATCAAAAAGCTTGCTACAAGAATACTCGCATTCAGAGGAAGCGAGCTTTTCGGATATGAGGGAGGATATGACGATTATCTTGAATATACCGAAAAATATCTTGCAGAGCAGAAGGAATCGGGAGTAAGAGAAGAAAAGGATTCAAAGAAAAAATATCTTGAATCAAAGCAGGTTGCAGCTGAAAAGAGAAAGAACGAAAGAAGAATAGCCGCTCTTAAAAAGGAAGCTGAAGACGCCGAAGCAGAGCTTGAAAAGCTAACGCTTGAAGCCGAAACGAGTGCTGCTACCGATCATGTAAGACTTTCCGAGATTTACGAAAGATCAAGTTATCTTGAGGAAAGACTTCTTGAAATATGGGCAGAACTTGAAGAGGCTGACGCTTAAATCAAGAATATAAACCTAAAGACAAGCATATTCATAAACGAAACGTTAATTTATACGGAGGTACGTTATGAAAAATATGCTTGTCTTTTTTGTTTCCGTTTTAACGGTCGTCTCAGTGATGATCGGAAGCCTTTGCGTACAATCAATATTTGCCGCAAAGGGAGAGCTTGATATCAGTGCGCCGAGTGCGATACTTATAGAAGCATCGAGCGGTAAAATACTTTATGAAAAGAATAGCGACGAGAAAAGACATCCCGCATCGGTTACCAAGGTAATGACTCTTCTTCTTGTTTTTGAAGCGATAGATTCGGGTAAGATAAATATGACCGATGACGTGAGTGTCAGCGAAAATGCGGCATCTATGGGAGGATCTCAGATTTTTCTTGAGGTGGGAGAGATAATGAGCGTCGAGGATATGATAAAGTCGGTGACCGTTTGCTCGGCAAACGATGCGGCAGTAGCACTCGCTGAGCATATTGCGGGAAGTGAAGAAGAGTTTGTTTCGCTTATGAACAAAAGGGCGGAAGAGCTCGGTATGAAAAATACACATTTTGAAAATACTAACGGACTTGACGACACGACCGATACACATCTTACAAGCGCAAGAGATATTGCCATAATGTCAAGAGAACTCCTGAAGCACGAAAAGATATTCGATTATACGACGATATGGCAGGATACCGTAAGAGAGGGAAGATTCACGCTCACAAATACGAATAAGCTCATAAGATTTTATAAAGGTGCAAACGGACTCAAAACCGGCTTTACAAGTAAGTCGGGATACTGTATATCCGCAAGCGCTAAAAGAGACAGAATGCAGCTTATAGCGGTGATCATGGGAGCGGAAAGCTCAGACTCAAGAAACGTGAGCGCAAAAAAGCTTTTCGATTACGGATTTGCAAACTATGCATATATAGAATATCCGGCATCCGAGTGTGAGAATATAAAGGTTGTCGGAGGGGTAAACGAGAGTGCGCGGACAGGGTATAATTCCTTTTGCGACGTTATACCGAAGGGAGATGCCGCATCACTGAAGAAGGAATTCTTTCTCGATCCCGAGGTAAAAGCACCTGCAGAAATGGGCAAGGTGGTGGGAAAGGTGGTCTATAAGACGGGAGATAAAGTCATATGTGAGAGGGATATATACCTTCTTGAAAAGGCTGAAGCTGTCAATTTTGAGAAAATTTTCAAAAAAATGCTGAAAAATTACTTTTTGTTATAAAAAATTTTTAAAAAACCCTTGCGGAAAATCGTCTTTTGTATTACAATATATACAAACAGCTCTCCAAGTGAGTAGCTGCTAACCGGAGGTGAACAATGACACTGCGTCTTAATGACAAATATTTAGGCAAATTTATAACCGCAGAGGAGCTCTCGGCAGTTCAGCCGGCAGTTACTAACGCTTACCATACTCTTACCGGTAAGAGCGGTGCTGGAAACGATTATCTCGGTTGGATCGATCTTCCCATAAACTACGACCGTGAGGAAACGGCACGTATTGCCAAGGCAGCCGAAAGAATTATTAACAGCTGTGACGTATTTATTGCTATCGGAATCGGAGGCTCTTACCTCGGAGCACGTGCGGCAATCGAATTCTGCACCAGCGCAAAATATAACTCGCTCAACAAAAAGACACCTGATATTTATTTCTCGGGAAATGATATCTCTGCTGCAAATCTTGCAGAGCTTCTTGAAATATGCGAGGGCAAGGATATATGCATCAACGTAATATCCAAGTCGGGAACAACGACAGAGCCTGCTATCGCATTCAGAGTGTTCCGTGAGCTTATTGAAAAGAAGTACGGAGAAGAAGAGGCAGCTAAGAGAATATTCGTTACTACCGACAAAGAAAAGGGTAAGCTCAAGGAGCTTGCTGATGAAAAGGGCTACGAGACCTTCGTTGTTCCGGATGACGTAGGCGGAAGATATTCGGTTCTTACACCCGTAGGACTTCTTCCCATCGCAGTTGCCGGAATCGATATTTATAAGATGCTTGAGGGTGCTGCAAAGGCACGTGAAAACTGCCTCAATCCTTACATTTCCGAAAGCGACTGTGCAAAGTATGCGGCAATCAGAAATCTTCTTTACAAGAGAAACAAGAAGGTTGAGATCCTTGCAACGTACGAATCCTCTCTTGCTATGACGGCAGAGTGGTGGAAGCAGCTCTTCGGCGAAAGCGAAGGTAAGGACGGAAAGGGTATTTATCCTTCTTCCGTAACCTTCACAACAGACCTTCACTCGCTCGGACAGTATATCCAGGAGGGCGAGAGAATAATGTTTGAGACTGTTATCGATCTTATCGATGCAGGTAAGGAAATGAAGATTCCTTACGATGCGGCTGATACAGACAGTCTTAACTACATATGCGGAAAGGATCTTCACGAGGTTAACAGAACCGCATTCCTTGCAACAGCACTTGCACATACCGACGGCGGAGTTCCCAACGTAATAATCGAGCTTGAAAGACGCGGTGCGTTTGAGTTCGGATACCTTGTATACTTCTTCGAGTTCGCATGCGGACTTTCGGGATATATGCTTGGTGTAAATCCCTTCAACCAGCCCGGCGTTGAGGCTTATAAAGCAAATATGTTTGCACTTCTTGGAAAAGAAGGCGAAAAATTCGACGCGATACGCAAAGCAATTGCGGAAAAGATATAACACCGAAAGGGGTATAAACAAAATGGTAAAACTTATAGCAGGAATCAAAGGCTCAGGCAAAACAAAGACACTCATTGACCTTGCAAATGAAGCAGGAAAGAATAGTGAGGGATCTGTAATCTGTATCGAAAGAGGAACAAAGCTTATCCACGAGATCAAGTATTACGTTCGTCTTATCGACATCTCCGAGTATCATATTACTACGGCTCGTTCACTTTACGGATTTATTTGCGGAGCATACGCTTCCAATCACGATATAACACACGTATTCATTGACAGCGGTCTTAAGATCTGCGCTGAGGATATCGAGCTCTTCTGCCTCTTCATCAACGAGATCGACGCTCTCTCTGAGAAGACAGGTATCAACTTTGTTGTTACTGCTTCCATCGCAGAAGAGAACGTTCCCGACTGCATCAAAAAGTATATGTAATTTTTGTCAAAACAGAATATACGGCATATAATATCAACAGGCAAATGCATTGCCTGTTGATATTTTTTTTCGGAGGATGATCCAATGCCCGATATGAGAAATTGTATGTCCGAGCCCAAGTGCAAAAAGGATATATGTATTGATGCGCTGCGAATACTCGATAGCTGCAAGGATAAGGATTGCTTCGAGGATACACCTGTTCTTCTCACCGATTTCGGTCAGGAGATACTTGAGAGAAGCGGCAGTGTAAGGGTGACCGATACAAAGGTGGTTTTTACCGATATTGTTATTGATCCTGTAAAATTTAGCAGAGGATTTTATCAGGTTTCGGTTCGCTTTTACACAAAGGTCACCATCGAAGCGTGTGTAGGACTCGGAAAAACTCAGGAAATAGAAGGAATTGCGGTTAACGAAAAGAAGGTAGTGCTTTTTGGCGGGGAAGGAAACGTAAGCGTGTTCAGAAGCACGGGGGCAGAGGATGATTTTTGTCCCACACCCTATGGATCAGAGCCTTTTTCAACCACAAAGCCGCTCGGTGTTGTTGAGGTAGTAGATCCGGTAGCGCTTGCTGTAAAGATAAAGGACTGTGAAAGACGGGGATTCACCTGCCTTCCCGAGGAGGTACCCGGATGTGTTACAGGATGCCTTAACGGAACGCTTGCATGCGGATGTCACGTAAGAGGGATTTACGTAACACTCGGATTTTTCTCGATAATAAGACTTGAAAGACCGGCACAGTTTATAGTAAATGCGGCTGACTACAGTGTACCCGATAAGGTATGCAGACCCGTTCAGGAGGAGGACCCCTGCGAGATGTTCTCTCGTATGGCCTTCCCGGTTAACGAATTCTCACAGCCCTCGTGTACCGACTGAGAACAAAATTCAATATAAAAACGGGACATAGCTGAATGCTGTGTCCCGTCTTGTTTATTTTATGTTATAGAGAGCACTGAGGGTGCTGAATGCAGGCTGGAAATAATTCATAAGATTCCAGAAGCCTATTCCGTAAAGCTCGAATTCAGATGCAAGTGATAGCTTATCCTTGATGCTTCGGGCATCTTCAAACCATACCTCGTGAAGAGAATTGCCCTCGTTATATCTGAAGAAGGGGGATGCCGATTTTTCATCAAAAAGAATCTGAGAGCCCTTTTCGTATGCAAGGAGCGGGGCAGACGCATTTGTTATCGTAGTTGCTCTTGACTCTCCCTCGACAAATGGAAGAGTAAAATCATAACCGTAGTTTGGAATTCCCATAAATATCTTGTTTCTCGGAATACGTGAAACCGCATATTTTATAACCTCCCTTACCTTGTCAAGAGGGGCGACTGCCATCGAAGGACCGTAGGTATATCCCCATTCGTAGGTCATAAGAAGAACCTTGTCGGCGGCTTCTCCAAGCTCTCTGTAATCGTGAGCCTCGTATAAAAGACCCTTCTGATCATCGGAGGTCTTGGGTGCAAGAGCCACCCATACTTCATATCCGTAAGCGGAGAGTGTGTCCTTAAGTCTTTTTATAAAGCTGACGTATGCATCCTTGTCTTCGGGATAAATAAATTCAAAATCAACGTCAAGAGCGAAATATTCTTTTATCTGCATTACCGCAAGTATCTGAGATATAAGTCTTGCCTGAAGCTCCTCATCTTCAAGAAGAATGTTTGAAAGAGTATTGTCAAATACGCCCGAATCATTCAGAGTTGTAAGAAGCATTACGGGCTTTACCGAATACGAAAGAGCCCTTTCAATTATCTTTTCATCGGAAAGAGAAACAAGGTTGCCCTCGGATGTAAGTCCATAGCTGAATGGAGTTATATATGAAAGATAAGGAAGGCTTTTTTGAAGAGTTTCTGTCTGAACCTCAGGATAAACGTATCCCGATACCGCAAAGCTCTTTATCGGATCGGGATCCTCGTAGTGAATTACAAGCTCCTCGCCCTCGGTAAGATCATCAAGTCCCATAAGCTTCGGATTGTTTCTTAAAAGTGTTTTTTCGGGAATTGCGAATTTTCTTGAAACCGAAAAGAGTGTGTCACCCCTTCTTACCTTGTAAAGCTCGGACGGGATTCTTACTATAATAGCCTGACCGATAGAAAGCTTGGAAGGATCGGGAAGCATGTTAAGCTCGTTGATTATTTCATAAGGAACAGAATATTCCTTTGCGATAGAATAAAGGGTATCGCCTTTTTTTACTGTGTGGATTATCATAATATTACCTTTCGAGTGAATTAGCGCACGCTTATGATCATTATATGCCGAAAATAAAAAAATGGTAGATAACCTCTTGACAAAATAAATAAATATGATATAATAAAAGTGTTCCAAATGAAACACAAAAAGGAAATACTATGGAAATTTTGTACAACTATCCAAAGGGAAGCGCCGTGTATGAAAAAATCGTTTCTGCAATGGGCTGCTTTAACGTTTTTTCTGACAGAAGGCTAACCGAAAGACTGGTCGAGTCGGGTAAGATCTCGCTGAGAAAATATTCGTCGGGCGAGCATATCTTCGGAAGAAATAACTTTGAGCGAGCACTTGGAATAATAGTTTCGGGAAGTGCGATCGTAAAAAAAGAGGATAAGCAAAACTCGGTCGAACTTAAAAGGATCGGTGTCGGAGGTCTTTTCGGCGCGGCGGCACTCTTTTCCGAAAACGATGAATATACAAGTGAAATAGTTGCAAAAGGCAAGGAAACTCTAGTCGCTTTTGTCGATCAGACTTCGGTAAGAGAGATTCTTGTTTCAGATCCCGATGCCGCGATGAAGTATATATATTTTCTTACCGACAGAATAAGATATTTAAGCGGTAAAATATACTGCTTTACGGGAAGCGATGCCATATCAAAGGTCAAGCTCTATCTTAAGGATAATGCCGAAAGCGAAATATCGGCATCAGCACTTGCAAGAGTACTTGATATAGGAAGAACGTCGCTTTACAGAGCGCTTTCAAAGCTTGAGGCGGACGGGCTGATAGTTAAAGAAGGAAAAAGAATAAGAGTTCTTAATAAAGAAGCTCTTTTCTAAATAAAAAACATCAGGAGGAAAAATTATGAAAAACATCACAAAAATTATTGGACTTATACTTGTAACGGCAATGCTGTTAACGCTTGCGGCGTGTAACAGTGAGCCTGCGGATAATACTGTTGCCAAGGTTCTTACGCTCAAGGGTCCCACAGGTCTCGGAATGCTCGAGATGATGGATAAAAACGAAAAGAGTGAAGAGAAGGGCTATGAGTTCGGAATCATGTCTTCACCCGACGAAATGAAAACCGAGGTAGTTCTCGGAAACTACGATATTGCCGCAGTTCCGATCAACCTCGCATCTGCGCTTTATAAGGTAACCGAAGGAAAGCTTATGGTTGCCGCTATAAACACACTCGGTGTGCTTTATATTCTTGAAAACGGAGAGACAATTACGAATATCTTAGATCTCAAGGGCAAGACCATTTACTGCGCAGGCGGCGGATCAACCCCCGAATACGTACTTAAATATATCCTTGAAAAGAACGGAATTGACCCTGAGAAAGACGTTACACTTGACTTCTCCTTTACAGACCACGCAGAGCTTGCGGCTTTTGCGGCAGAGGGAACCTTCGACGTTGTGATGCTTCCTCAGCCTAACGTTACAAGCGCACTTGTAAGCAGTAAGGAAGGAGATCTCAGAATAGCGCTCAATCTTACAGAGGAGTGGGATAAGGTTTGCGATACAAAGCTTATTCAGGGATGCATCGTAGTAAGAAAGGAATTTGCTGAGGCTCATCCCGCAAAGCTCAAGGCTTTCCTTGAGGAGTATAATGCATCTGTTGAATACGTTAATACAAACGTTGACAGCGCAGCCGCACTTGCAGAGCATTTTGGAATAATTCCCAAGGCGGCACTTGCTAAAAAGGCAATACCCGGATGTAATATTACCTTCATTGACGGCGAAGAAATGAAGAATGACATGAAGGCTATGCTCGAGATTCTTTATGAGGCGGCTCCTTCATCGGTTGGAGGAAAGCTTCCCGATGATGCTTTCTACTACATTGCTAAGTAAGGTAGTTTGATAAAAACAAAAATGAAAAATGAAAGGGGGGATAGGTATGAAGAGCTGGATCAAGGCGC
>JAFQWB010000083.1 GCA_017407725.1 Clostridia bacterium
ATCATATGATCATTCTCGTAAAGAATATGGAGGGGCTTAAAAATCTTTATACCCTTGTTTCTAAGAGCTATCTTGATTTCTTTTACAGAAATCCGAGAATACCAAAGAGCCTTCTTTTACAGCACAGGGACGGACTTATAATCGGATCTGCTTGTGATGCAGGAGAGCTTTTCCAGGCAATTTTGCAAAATAAGACCGAGGACGAGATAAACGAAATCGCCTCCCTTTACGATTATTTTGAAATTCAACCGATAGCGAATAACAGATTCTTAATAGAAAATGAAACGGTAAGAGATGAAGAAACGCTGAGAGAAATAAACCGTAAGATAGTTGCTCTTGGTAAAAAGCTCGGAAAGCCGGTTGTTGCAACCTGTGACGCTCATTATCTTGACAAGGAGGACGATATTTACAGAAGAATCCTTCTTGTGGGACAGAAGTTCTCGGACGGTGACAGGAAAAATGAGCTCTATCTTCGCACAACTGAGGAGATGCTTTCTGAGTTCTCATATCTTGGCGAGGAAACAGCCTACGAGGTGGTTGTATCTTCAACGAGGGCTATATCCGATATGATAGAGGAAATTCTCCCCATTCCCGATGGCACTTACACTCCTAAAATGGAGGGCGCGGAAGAGGATCTTCAAAATATGTGCTGGCAAAGAGCAAGGGCGATGTACGGTGATGAGCTTCCCCCACAGGTTGAAAACAGACTCAAAAAGGAGCTTGAATCAATCATCAAGCACGGATTTGCGGTGCTTTATATGATAGCGCAAAAGCTCGTTTGGTATTCCGAGTCGCAGGGCTATCTTGTCGGATCAAGAGGCTCGGTAGGCTCCTCCTTCGTTGCTACGATGGCGGGCATATCGGAGGTTAATCCCTTGCCACCCCATTACAGATGCAAGAACAGACATTACAATGAGTTTATAGAGGACGGAAGTGTGGGAAGCGGCTTCGACCTTGAGGACAAAATGTGTCCGATATGCGGTGAAAAGCTTATCTGCGACGGGCACGATATACCCTTTGAAACCTTCCTTGGCTTCAAGGGAGATAAATCGCCCGATATTGACCTTAACTTCTCAGGAGAGGTTCAGGGCAGAGTCCATAAGTACACGGAGGAGCTTTTCGGTGCTGAAAACGTATTCAGAGCGGGAACGATAAACTCACTTGCATCAAAGACCGCATACGGATATATTATGAAATATCTTGACGAGAAGGGCGTTTCGGTAAACAGAGCAGAGATAGACAGGCTCGTTGCCGGATGTGTTGGAGTTAAGAAAACAACAGGTCAGCATCCGGGTGGAATAATAGTTGTTCCGAGAGAGTACAGCGTATATGATTTTACACCGGTTCAGCATCCCGCCGATGACCCTGATTCAAGCATTGTAACCACGCACTTCGCGTTTACATATCTCCACGATACCATACTTAAGCTTGACGAGCTTGGACACGATGTTCCGACAAAGTATAAATGGCTTGAAAACTATACAGGGCTTTCGGTTATGGACGTTCCGATGAACGATAAGAATGTATATAAGCTCTTTACGTCAACAGATCCACTCGGCATTACTCCCGATGATCTTATGGGCTGTAAGGTCGGAACCTACGCGCTTCCCGAGTTCGGCACAAGATTTGTTCAGCAGATGCTTGAGGACGCAAGACCGCAGAACTTTGCAGACCTTTTGCAGATATCGGGACTTTCACACGGAACCGACGTTTGGACGGGTAACGCTCAGGATCTTATCAGCGAGGGCATCTGCGACATATCCCAGGTTATCGGGTGCC
>JAFQWB010000084.1 GCA_017407725.1 Clostridia bacterium
GACCTTGAGCGTATATCCGACCACGCAGTAAATATTGTAGAATCCGCAGAGGAAATAAAAGATAAGAGCATACGCTTCTCGGATGAGGCGACACGCGAACTTAGCGTTCTTATGGCCGCGGTAGAGGAAATAGTTGATATTACCTATAATTCTCTTAAGAATAACGATATTGTGTCTGCTTCTTACGTTGAATCTCTTGAGGAGGTTATAGACGACCTTCGCGACCAGATAAAGCTTAATCATATTCGCCGTCTGCAGAAGAGTGAGTGTACGATTGAGCACGGATTTGTACTTTCAGACCTTCTCACTAACTTTGAGAGAATCGCGGACCACTGCTCGAATATTGCATCCTGCGTTGTTGAAATTTCTAAGTACGATGCGCTTGACCTTCACAAGTACGGCCACGATATGAAGGAAGGCAACGAAGGCTTTATTGCAAAATTCAATGAATACAAGGAAAAGTATTCGCTTGTCGATAACATTTCCAAAAACTAAGCTTTATTAAAGGCGGGGACTAAGCTCCCTGCCTTTTTTGTTTGTAACCGTTTTTTGCTTTTTCGATATCTTAATATAGAAGGTAGACTGAAAAAATATGAAAAAAGAAAAAAGCCTTTCCTCTCTTTCCGTGGGGGAGGAGGGAGTAGTAGATATTCTCTTATGTCATACGGCTATCCGCAGAAGATTTCTTGATATAGGGCTTATTCCGGGCACGAAGGTTCTTTGTTGCGGCAAAAGTCCTCTCGGAGACCCTAAGGCTTATCTGATAAGAGGCAAGGTTATGGCTATAAGAAAAGAGGATGCGGAAAGTATATTACTGATTTAGGGGGATATGCTCTGCTATGAGAAAAGAGAAAAGCGAGGAAAAAAGAGTTATCAGGGTAGCTCTTGCAGGAAATCCTAACGTGGGAAAGAGCACTCTGTTTAATACTCTTACCGGAAGGAATGTTCACACGGGAAATTGGGCGGGCAAAACCGTAGGATGCGAGATGGGGAGTGTTGATTTTAAAAGCTACCGCTTGGAAATCGCCGACATTCCCGGAACATACTCTCTCTTTTCTCATTCCAAAGAGGAGCGTATCGCCCGCGATTACATATGCTTTGGCGGCTCTGACGTCACCGTGGTTGTGTGCGATGCGGGCGCTCTTATGCAGAATCTTAATTTGGTTTTGCAGATAAGCGAGAGAGGGGGGAGGGTGATACTTTTTCTTAATCTTCTTTCTGAGGCAGAGAGGAGCGGTCTTAAGGTAAACGTGCGCGAGCTGTCTGAAATTTTAAATATCAAGGTTGTGGTGGGAGAGGCTTATAAGCGTAAGGATTGTATAAGGCTCTTGTCGGAGATATGCGGAGAATATTCTCGTCAAGCTGAAAATGAGCCGTATCGCGTGAAATATCCCGATAAGATTGAAAGGGCAGCAGATTTTATATGCGCGGGCATTTCGCCTTTTATAAGTTCACAAGAGCTCTCAAGGTGGGTATCTCTTAGGCTTATTGATGCTGATGGGGCATTTCTTTCTGAGCTTCTCGAGCTTTTCCCAAAGGAAAGGCGAGAGGAAATTCTTCTTTTAAGAGAAAGCGCAAGGGAAAGTCTTGTGCCTCGAAAAGAAAACGAAAAAGCAACCGTTGACTCGATAGCGGAGAGCTTGATTGCGGTGGCTTCAAGTATAGCAGAAAAGGTTACCTATGGCAAAAAGCATAGCGCAAGAGGAGAAAGGCTTGACAGAATTCTCACGGGAAGAGTGAGCGCCTATCCTATAATGCTGTTTTTTCTGTTTCTTGTTTTGTGGATAACTCTTTCTCTCGCAAACTATCCCTCAATGCTTCTTTCTGAACTTTTTTCGTTTATAGGAATCCGTTTAGAATCGTTTTTGAAATGGGCGGGAGCGCCCGCATGGCTATCGGGGGTTATGATAGACGGAGTTTTCAGGACTCTTTCTCAGGTGGTGGCGGTTATGCTGCCGCCTATGGTTATATTCTTTCCTCTGTTTGCTTTGCTTGAGGACTCGGGTTATCTTCCGAGAATTGCGTATAATTTGGACCGCCCATTCGCTTGCTCGGGCGCTTGCGGAAAGCAGGCTCTGACTATGTGTATGGGGCTTGGTTGTAATGCGGTGGGAATAGTAGGCTGCAGAATTATTGATTCAAGGAGAGAGCGTTCTCTCGCCATTGTAACAAATGCCCTAATGCCTTGCAACGGCAGACTTCCGATGCTTATAACTCTTATAAGTATTTTCTGCCTGTGCCTTTGGGGTAGTGTGCCATCGGTAGCTATAGCGTTGATTCTATCGCTTTTTATTCTTGCGGCGGTACTTATGACGTTTCTTTCAACTGCATTTCTTTCAGGCTTTGTTTTGAAGGGTGAGCGCTCACCCTTTACTCTTGAGCTCGTTCCTTTCAGAAAACCACGTTTCTTCTCGGTGATAGTGCGCTCTCTCAGGGATAAATGTCTTTCTGTGCTCGGACGCGCCGTTCTTGTTGCTGCGCCCATGGGACTTCTTATATGGATCCTTGCTAACGTATCTGTTGGTTCAAGCTCTCTTATTTCATCACTTGCA
>JAFQWB010000085.1 GCA_017407725.1 Clostridia bacterium
AATATAAGATGAAACTTAAAAGCCGTAATGCGGCAAAACGGAGATAGATATGAGCACAAAGAAACCCGAAATACTTGCACCTGCAGGTTCATACGATGCAATGACCGCTGCCGTTTACGCGGGAGCGGATGCCGTATACCTTGGATCAACTCTCTTTAACGCGAGAATGAACGCGAAAAACTTTACAAGAGAGGATATAAAAAACGCGGTCGAATTCTGCCACAAGAGAGGCGTGAAGGTATACGTTACCATAAACACCGCAATAACCGACAAGCAGATACGCGATGCGATGCTTCTTATACAGTATCTTTACAAAACGGGCGTTGATGCTCTTATCGTGGCAGATCTCGGACTTGCATCGGAGATACACAAATACTTCCCCGATTTTCCTCTTCACGCATCCACTCAGGCATCGGGTCACTCTTCACACTCGGCAAAATACTTAAAGGATATCGGCTTCTCGCGTATGGTAATTGCAAGAGAGACCTCTAAAAAGGATCTTGCTCTTGCGGCAAGCAACTCTCCCATAGAGCTTGAGGTATTCGTTCACGGTGCGCTCTGCGTTTCGTGCTCGGGTCAGTGTCTTTTCTCGTCTATAGTAGGAGGAAGAAGCGGAAACAGAGGAGAATGCGCTCAGCCCTGCAGACTCCCCTACAATTCAAGATATCCCCTCTCACTCAAGGATCTCTCACTTGCAAATCACATAACAGAGCTCACCGAGATGGGAATAGACAGCCTTAAGATCGAGGGCAGAATGAAATCGCCCGATTACGTTTATGCGGTAACCAAGGTGTTCAGAGCCCTTGTTGATGAAAACAGAAACGCCACCGAGAGCGAAATGAAATATCTTGAGGGAATATTCTCGCGCTCAGGCTTTACAGACGGATATTTTACCGGTATAAAGGACAAGAATATGCTCGGTATGAGATGCGAGGGCGAAAGAATACCCTCGGTTGACAAGACCGACTGCACGCCCGAAAGAGAAGAGATAGTAATTCCCGAAAGAAATCATAATCTCGATACCGATTTTACAGATACCTATAAAATAAAAAGAGAGCTGCCCGAGGGCTTTAAGCCTCAGCGCTCCGCACTCTTCCTTAACCCCGAGGTCATTCCCGAAAAGAAATACACCGATTATTTCGACGTCATCTATATGACGCCCGAGAATTTTGATCCCGCAAAGGCAAACGGAGTTATCTTCCCCCCGACCGTATATGACAGCGAATACGAGAGCGTAAAGTCGAAGCTTCTTAACGCCAAAAAGAAGGGTGCGATCCACGCCCTTGTAGGCAACGTAGGTCAGCTTTCACTTGCAAGAGAGTGCGGATTTATTATCCACGGAGATTACAGACTCAATATATATTCAAATCCCTCTGCAAAGCTTTTTGAGGATCTTGACGAGCTTGTTCTCTCGCCCGAGCTTCTTCTTGCTCAAGCAAGAGATATAAATGCCAAGAAGAGCATTATGGTTTACGGAAGAATTCCGCTTATGACACTTGAAAAGCCTGCCGAGACCTCTGTTCTCACAGACAGAAAGAAGATCTCCTTCCCGATAATCGAAATATCGGGCTCCGATATAGTTTTCAACTCTGTTCCCACCTATATGGCTGACAAGATGGATATGATAAGAGCAATAGGCAAAACGGGTGAATTCTTCCTCTTCTCAACAGAAGGAAAGAGAGAAATTGAGAACACTATCGATTCTTACAGAAAGGGATATACGACAAAGCGTGAAATACGCCGTATGAAATAAAAATGAAAGACGTAAAAATAAAGATATTAAGAGATAACGTAAAGATACCCGAATACGCTACGAGCGGCTCTGCGGCGGTCGACCTTTCTGCCGCTATCGAGCAGCCCGTAACTCTTATGCCGAGAGAAAGAAGACTCATTCCCACGGGCATTGCGATCTCTATTCCCGAGGATACCGTTGCAATCGTCTGCGCAAGAAGCGGACTTTCCTACAAAAAGGGAATTGCAGCGGCAAACGGAATCGGAGTTATCGATTCGGACTACAGAGGAGAAATTTTCTTCTCGGCTATCAACAATTCAGACGAGCCCTACACGGTAGAGTGCGGCGAGAGAATTGCACAGCTTATGCTTATGCCCTATATAAAAATGAACTTTATAAAGAGCGACTCTCTTGACGATACAGAGAGAGGCGCAGGCGGCTTCGGAAGCACGGGAGCATAAAAATATGCCGAAATTTTATTTAGCATCAAAATCTCCGCGCAGATCAGATCTGCTCTCTATGGTTGGTGCAGACTTTGAGGTGATATCCTCGGATGCAAACGAGGATATTGAGGCTCTCTCTCCCGATGAAACGGTAAGGATACTCTCTGTAAGAAAGGCAGAGGGCGCACTCTCCTACAGAAAGGACGAAAACGCTCTCATAATCGCGTCCGACACGGTAGTGTCACTTGACGGAGTAATCTTCGGAAAGCCAAGGGACAGAGAGGATGCATATAAGATGCTCCGCTCCCTTTCGGGAAGAGCGCATGAGGTCTTCAGCGGAATCGCCATTCTCGGCAAGGATAAGTGCCACAGCGAAAGCGTTTGCACGCGTGTTTTCTTCAGAGAGCTTAGCGATAGCGAGATATATCATTATATAGACAAATACGCCCCCTTTGACAAGGCAGGCGCATACGGAATTCAGGAATTTGCGGGAGTTTTCGCAGAAAAGATCGAGGGCGATATAAATAGCGTCATCGGGCTTCCTCTCTGTGCGCTTGAGTGCGCGCTCAGACGCGAATTCGGCTCATCGCTTTTCGAAACTTATGAGAAATAAAAAATACGCCGCCGAAATTGTCGGACGTCTTAAGGAAATATACCCCGATGCAATCTGCTCTCTTGAATATAACGGCGACCCCTGGCGTCTGCTCGTTATGGGCAGACTCTCGGCACAGTGCACCGACGCAAGAGTGAACGAGGTATGCAAGACTCTTTTCCGAAAATGGAGCTCGGCAGACTCTCTTGCGGCAGCTCCGCTCTCTGAGGTAGAGGAAACGATCCGCTCGTGCGGTCTTTACAAAATGAAGGCAAGAGATATTGTGGGAGCATCAAAAATGCTCTGCGAGAAATACGGCGGAATACTTCCCGATAATATGGAGGAGCTTCTCACTCTTCCGGGTGTTGGCAGAAAGATAGCCAACCTGCTTCTCGGCGATATTTATAAAAAGCCTGCCGTTGTGGTCGATACTCACTGCATAAGAATAAGCGCGAGAATGGGGCTTGTTCCCAAAAGCGCAAATACTCCCGAAAAGATCGAAAGAATACTTTCAGAGCTTATCGAGAATGACGAGCAGAGCGACTTTTGTCACAGAATCGTCCTTCTCGGAAGAGAATACTGCACGGCAAGAGGCTTTTCCTGCGGTGAGTGTCCTCTTTCGGATATCTGCAAAAAGATTACCGACTGAATTTTTCTATTTCAATCGGTGTACTTTTGCATATAATAAAAAGTGATCGGGGATCAAAAAGAAAAAATCTCTCCGAAGAGAGATTTTTCTATCACCTTTGTCAAAAGCGACGGCTTTTATTAAAGCTCGTCAGAGGAAGCTGCTTCCTCAAGCGCCTTGTTGTATTCATCAAGAACAGCTCTTTCAATAAGAGAACGGAATTCGGCAGTAATGGGGTGCACAACGTCTCTGTAAGTACCGTCAGCATTTCTTCTGCTGGGCATTACTATAAAAAGCTTTTCTGTCGTATTGATAACCTTGATGTCGTGAAGTGCGAGGACGTCGTCAAATGTAACCGAAACAACTGCTTTCATAGGTCCTTCGTCGTCAAAAATCTTTCTGATTTTGATGTTGGTAATTTGCATTTCACTATTTTCCTTTCTAAATTTTCTCTTCAAATACATCTGCAATTTATATTATACCAAAAAATATAACAAAAATCTTTTAATGGATAGAAAAATTTATAATAAAATTCTATTACTTTTTTTTGAACAAATTGAGAACAAAAGCGTTTTTTTACTTAATATTAATCTTTTTTAAGGTAATTTTAAGGTTTTCAAGCGATTCACAAGTAATTAATACAAATAAAATATCTTTAAGAAATCTATTTTGAGGAAACAAAACTATGGATCCGATAATCAAAAAAATTCTCGACAGTGCAAAGAAAATCCACTTCATCGGAATAGGCGGAGTCAGCATTTCTTCACTTGCACTGCTCGCAAAAGAGATGGGAATCTCTGTAAGCGGATCGGACAGAACGAAAAACTCGCTCTGCGAAAAAGCCGAAAAAGAGGGAATAAAAGTCATATACGCCCATCTTCCCGAAAACGTGGAGGGCTGTGACGCCGTCGTTTATACTGCCGCAGTAAACGGTGAAAATCCCGAGCTTAAAAGAGCGGCGGAGCTTTCCATCCCCTGCATTCCGAGAGCCGATTTTCTCGGATACGTAATGCTCGGATACAAAAACAGAATAGGTATATCGGGAACTCACGGAAAGACCACGACGACCTCGATGATCTCTCATATATTTATCGAGGCTGAAATGAATCCCACAGTTGCAAACGGTGCGGTAACAGAGGAGCTTGGAGGAACCCTCGGAATAGGAGGAAGAGATCTTTTTGTTTACGAGTCTTGTGAATACAAGGATTCCTTTTTATCATTCTTTCCGACAACTGCAATCATCACAAATATAGAGCTTGACCACACAGACTACTATCCCTCGCTTGAGGCAATAATGAGATCGTTCGGAAGATCGGTCGAATGCGCTGACAGAGTTATTGTAAATATGGATGACAAAAATGCGATGGCGGCTCTCGGAGAATATAAAAAAAGCATCGTAACGGTATCCGCCGAAAACAAAGAGGCAGACTTCTTTGCATCGGAGCTCTCATTTGAAAGAGGAAGAGGGGTTTACGATCTTATATATAAGGGAGAAAAGCTCTGCAAGATAAGACTCTCCGTAATAGGTGTCTTCAACGTATATAATTCACTCTGTGCATTTGCCGCCGCATATCTTTCGGGAGCAAGTGCAGAGGTGTGCGCATCGGCTCTTGCAAGCTTTAAGCCCGCAAAAAGAAGATTTGAGATCAAGTTTGAAAAGGACGGCATTACAGTTGCGGATGATTATGCCCACCATCCGTCAGAGATAGCGGCAACCCTCAAGGGAGTAAAGAAGATCGGAGAGGGAAGAACGGTATGCATCTTCCAGCCGCACACCTACACAAGAACTCATGATCTCTGGTCCGACTTTGTTGATGCTCTCTCACTTGCCGACAAGGTCATTCTTGCAGATATTTATGCGGCAAGAGAGACAGATACACTCGGCGTGTCATCCGAGCTTATGGCAAAGGAAATAGAGGGTGCTCTCTATTTTGATTCCTTCGAAGCTATCGCAAATCACGTTCTCTGTGATATTCAGAGGGGCGACCTCATTCTTTCAATGGGCGCAGGAGATATCTTCAAGGTCAGCGATATGATAAGAGACAGACTTGTTGACAAAACTTAAGGAAACAGTATAATATACAGATATATGATATAAGGTAAAGAAAAGAAAAGCGAAAGGTACGGAAAATATAATGTCAAAGCTTTTAAGAGGACTTACAAGAGACGGTTCTGCACAGATACTCGTTCTCAATTCAAAGGAAATAGTACTTAAGGCTCAGGAA
Source organism: Clostridia bacterium (assembly GCA_017407725.1). Next base: position 5,621 of record JAFQWB010000085.1, read on the forward strand.
TACCACCACACCGCGCCCACATCAAGCGCGGCACTCGGAAGACTTCTCACCGCCACCTCTCTTATGGGTTGCACACTTAAGGAAAAGGGAAATTCTCTTTCGGTATCCTTCAAGGGCGACGGAGAGGGAGGAAACCTTGTTGCGGTATCCGACTATATGGGTAACGTAAGAGGATGTATGTCAAATCCCGATGCAGATCCCGAAAGATACAAAAACGGCAAGCTCAACGTGGCAAAGGTTGTCGGAAAGGGTCAGATCACCGTCATCAAGGACGTTGGCGAGAAGATACCCTACAACGGAATAACAGAGATCAAGACGGGCGAGATAGCAGAGGATATCGCAGGCTACTATGCAGAAAGCGAACAGATCCCCACTCTTTGCGCGCTCGGTGTTCTTATCGATACAGACGGAAAATGCAAGGCAGCAGGCGGAGTTATGGTTCAGCTTCTCCCCTTTGCCGCAGAAGAAACGATTGCAAGGCTTGAAGAAAACGCATCGAAGCTTAATAACCTTTCGTCGCTTTTTGACAAGGGCCTTTCAAACGAGGAGATCGCAAATATCGCACTTGAGGGAATCGAGTACGATATCTTTGACGAATACGACGTCGGATACGTTTGTACCTGCTCCGAAGAAAGACACGCCTTCGGTCTTCTTTCGCTCAATCCCTACGAGCTCTGGAATATGCTTATAAACGATAAGAAGATAGAAACGGTATGTCAGTTCTGCGGAACAAAGTATACCTTTGACGGTGACAAGATCGAAAAATACAGAAAAATCAAGGAAGCTCTTGCAAAGAAAGCGGAAGAAGAAAATATATAAAATTTTTTTCAACTTTTTTCAAAAAAGGTATTGACAAACAAAAATCATTGTGATATAATCTAAATCGCCGCAGCGCGAGGGGGTAGTAATCCTCTCAAGCAACGTTGCGTGGGAGCATAGCTCAGCTGGGAGAGCATCTGCCTTACAAGCAGAGGGTCATAGGTTCGAGCCCTATTGTTCCCATTTGGTCCGGTAGTTCAGTTGGTTAGAACGCTAGCCTGTCACGCTAGAGGTCGTGGGTTCGAGTCCCATCCGGATCGCCAACGCGGATTTAGCTCATTTGGTAGAGCGCGACCTTGCCAAGGTCGAGGTGGCGGGTTCGAGCCCCGTAATCCGCTTGAAAACAAAGCACTGCAACAGCAGTGCTTTTTTGTTTTTCAAGCGGATTACGTGTTGATTGCACTTGCCTTGCCCAAGGGGCATG
>JAFQWB010000086.1 GCA_017407725.1 Clostridia bacterium
ATCCTAGTCTTGAAAGAATTCTGGACACCGCTCTTATTATCGTTGTCTTACCTGTACCGGGTCCGCCCGTAAGTATCATAACTCCGTTATTGACAGCCTCAAGAACAGCTTTTCTCTGAAGACCCGCGTATTCTATTCCCTCTTCAGCCTGAACCTGATTTATCATTCGCTCAGCCTCTGAGACGGTTATTTTATCATATGCTCTATCAAGCAGCTTCAGCTTTTTCACAACGTACTGCTCTGCATCGTAATAATCTGCAAGATATATACACTGCTTTGAAAAATACTCTTTAACGACCGCTTTTTTCTCTTTTATAAGCTCGACAAGCCCTTCGTGTGCCCTGTCGCTGTCGATCTCAAGCAAATTTGCAGAAAGCTCAACAAGCTTTTCTGCAGGTATAAAGATATGTCCGTTCTGAATCGCGTTATGCGAGAGCGCGTGACAAATTCCAGCCTTGACTCTGTATATCGACTCATTTTCAAATCCGAGCGATTTTGCAAAATTATCTGCTCTTACAAATCCGATACCCTGTATCTCCTCGCAAAGCATATAAGGGTTCTGCTTTATGAGGTCGACCGCGCTGACTCCCCATTTCTTATATATCTTCATAATCGTTTCGGGACCGAAAAACTCTCTTAAAAAGAGCATTACGGTTCTCATTCCGAACTGACTTATAAAGCTCTCGGATATTTCTCTTGCCTTTTTGGGGCTGATACCGGGTATATCGGCAAGCCATTCGGGGTGATGCTCTATTACGTCAAAGGTATCGTCTCCGAACTCGTCAACTATCCTTCTTGCGGTCACCCCTCCGACACCCTTGACCGCTCTTGAGGTCAGATATTTCAGTATCGCAGCAGAGGTTACCGGCAGCTCCTTTTCATAGCACTCAACCTTAAATTGTTTTCCGAAGGTGGCGTGAGTGGTCCACGTACCCATTACCCGTATTATCTCGCCCTCTGCAAGATAAGGCATTATTCCAACGGCGGTCACGGGAAGAGGATCGCCTGTATCTATCTCGCAAACGGTATATCCGTTTTGCTCGTTACTGTATATTATATTTTCAACAGTTCCCGAAATATCGGCTTTTTCTCTCTTTTCCTCTTCCATAACCTATTTTCCTGTTTTAAGAAAGAGCCTCTGTAAGCTCCTTTGTGATATCTGTCTCTTCCCAGGGCGCACCGAGATCTTCTCTTCCTATATGACCGTAAGCCGCAAGAGGTGCGTATATGGGTCTTCTTAACTTGAATCTCGAAATTATTGCCGCAGGTCTTAAATCTACCGTCTTGATTATTGCATCTGCGATCTCTTCATTTGAATATTTTGAGCTTCCGAAGGTGTCAACCATTACCGATACGGGATTTGCGACTCCGATAGCATATGCGAGCTGAACCTCGCACTTGTCGGCAATTCCTGCGGCAACAACGTTCTTTGCAAGATATCTTGCGGCATAAGCGGCACTTCTGTCAACCTTTGTGGGGTCTTTACCTGAGAATGCTCCGCCGCCGTGTCTTGCATATCCGCCGTAAGTATCAACTATTATTTTTCTTCCCGTAAGTCCGGTATCTCCCTGAGGTCCTCCTACAACGAATCTACCCGTGGGGTTAACGTATATCTTTGTTTCTTCATCAAGCATATCTGCGGGGATTATGGGCTTGATTACGTTTTCAATGATATCCTCTCTTATAAACTCAACAGTAACGTCGGGATCGTGCTGAGCCGACACAACAACAGTATCAACTCTTACGGGCTTATCTCCGTCATATTCAACAGTTACCTGGGTCTTTCCGTCGGGGCGAAGATAAGGAACTGTCTTATCCTTTCTTACCTTAACAAGTCTCTTTGCAAGCTTATGTGCAAGTGAGATCGGAAGAGGCATAAGCTCCTCTGTCTCGTTGCAGGCATATCCGAACATCATTCCCTGGTCACCTGCTCCGATATCAAATCCATCAGACTCACCGTTCTTCGCCTCAAAGGACTTATCAACTCCCATAGCGATATCGGGCGACTGCTTGTGGATCGAGGAAAGCACAGCGCAAGTATCACAGTCAAATCCATATTTTGCTCTGTCATATCCGATATCCTTGAGCACGTTTCTTACGATCTCTTCAATATCAACGTACGTTTTGGTGGTTATTTCTCCCATTACGGTTACAATTCCCGTAGTAGCAAAGCTCTCGCATGCAACTCTTGCTTCGGGATCGTCTCTGAGTATTGCATCAAGCACCGAGTCGGAAATAATATCGCAAACTTTATCGGGATGTCCCTCTGTTACCGACTCAGAAGTAAAAAGTTTTTTCATTTTTTATCCTTCCTGATTCATTTTTTGAATCTTTTCATATTTATATGACGTCTTTTATGAGCTTAAAAATAGCCCGCGGATCGCTCCACGGGCTGAAATACTCATCTCCATGGATTTGGCACCTTACATCCTGCAGGTTGCCGTGACTTCATAGGGCCTGTCCCTCCGTCACTCTTGATAAGACTTATTTATTATAGCATATTTTATGCAAATATGCAAGTATTTTTTTCTTTGTTAATTATATTTCAAAGCTTAAAAAAAGCTAAGCTTTCCTCCGAGAACGAACACGAACACCAAAATCGAGATCACCACTAAAAGACATCCGCACACAAGCACGGTTATCCCCGTAATTCTTGATCTTAAAAGCTCATCGCGCGTCTTTTCTTTGTTCTCTTTATCGCAAAGAAGTACTCCGATTCCCTTCATCGCC
>JAFQWB010000087.1 GCA_017407725.1 Clostridia bacterium
GCAGGAACAGCATCGCCTGCTTCAAGAACTATTACGTCACCGACTACAAGCTCTTCGCTTTTTACGGTTATCATTCTGCCGTCTCTTATAACCTTTGAGGTTGATGCGGCTATTTTTTGCAGTGCCTCTATCGCCTTTTCTGCTTTACTCTCCTGCACAACACCGAGAACCGCATTGATTATAACTACCGCAAGTATTATAACTACGTCCGACGGAAACGAAGCGTGTCCGCTCGTAATTCCGTGATATATCTCCATAAAAGCGGAGATCGCGGCGGCAACAATGAGTATTACCGTCATAGGTTCTGCAAGCTGCTTTAAGAATCTGTGAACAAGACTCTCTTTCTTGCCTTCTTTAAGCTTGTTGGGACCGTTTTTGACAAGCAGCTCCTCTGCCTTGCTTTTTGAAAGACCGTTTTCTGAGCTGTCATATTCACTGAGAACCTCTGACGACGGCTTCAAGTATTCGTTCATAAGAAAATTCCTTTCGTTTATATATAATTTTATTTTTATCAAAACAAAAGACTCATATACAGATCGCTCTGCATATGAGTCTCATTCTTTACAGACAAACCAGGCTTATGCCGTACTGACGGTCTGTCACACACTAAGTGCGGAATTACTCCCTCATTACTTTATATGTTACATTATTTTACGATAATCTATGTTAAGATTTTAGCAATTGTTTGTAAATTAATTGTTAAATGGCGGAAAGATATATTTCTTTTCCGAGAGAAAAGGAATATATAACGTTTTCCTTTACCTTAACCCCCATTACCCTCTCAATTGCGAGCTTATAGTACTTTAACTGATTCTCGTACCTTTCTCTGAGTATTTCGACAGCTCTGTCATAATCATTCGGCAGATAATCGGTTTTGTAATCTATAAGCACGTATTCTCCATCCTTATCACGTACAACACAGTCTACAACGCCCTGCACAAGCACGGTTTCATCCTTTAACTCATCGGCAAAGCTCTTATCAAGAGTAAACTGTGCCGCTCCAAGTCTTGTATTGAAACGTTTTTCTCTTATTACATCGTCCGACTCTGAAATCATCTTATAAAGACTGCTCTTAAAGAACACCTGTACCTTATCTCTGTATATGAGATCGGCAATAGCTCTTGTAATAAAGCGCTCCTCTACAAGTCTTTCGATCTCTTCGTCTACTCCAAGCTCTTCGACTCTTCTGAAATCGCAGAACTGCATAAAGAGATGTGTAGCGGTTCCCCTTTCGGCAGCGCCTACCTTCACAGACTGATCAATGAAGGATGGCTTATCAAGAAATTCCGAGCGCTCGCTTCTTATTTTTTCTCCGTCATACTCATCAAGTATTCCCGGATAAAGCTTGGATATTGAAAGCTTTGTGGGAAGAGAGACCGCGCTCATATAAGGATAAACGAAATTAAGCCGTCTTACAAGCTCATCTCTGATATTTTCATCAAGCTCGGGGGAAGTTTCCGGCTTCGGAAGTTCTACATCCGTGCCCTCGTTCTCACTTTCGGAAAAAAGCTCAACGGTGAGTGTATATCTGTTCTTATATTTAAGAGCATATGACATCCAGCTCATATACGAAAGGTGCTTTTCAACAAGGAAAGGCGAGATAAGATCGCTTTCGCCACACATTTCTCTGAAACGCTCCTCCGCTTTCTTTTCGGCATAAGTAATTATAAGCCTTGAAACGGGACGGGTAAGCGCAACGTAAAGTATTCGCATTTCCTCGTCGATAAAGTCCTCATAAAATCTTTCGAGTATCGCCTGTCTTAAAAGCGTATTATGCTTGAGAAGATTTTCCTTATCTCTGATAAGCGGCGCTATACCAAGCTCCTTGTCAAAGGGCATTTCGGGAATCTTCTTTGTAGATAAAAGCGATTTTGATGACCCTACAAGGAAAACGTAATCAAATTCAAGACCCTTGGATTTATGAATGGTCATAAGCGTGACCGCATCCTTCTCTGCGGGTGCGGAAAGCTCTTCATCATCGCTTGCTCCTGCCTCTATAAGAGAATTCACATACTTTATAAAGCTGTGCAGACCCTTGAACGAGCTATGCTCATACCTTCTTGAAAGATCGTAAAATCTCATTATCGAGTCTTTATCAAGACCCGTTGCCACCGCACTTGCCTTAATCGGAGTCTTTGAGATTATATTCCAGATAATTTTATCAGCACTCTTGCTTTCGGAATAAA
>JAFQWB010000088.1 GCA_017407725.1 Clostridia bacterium
ATATTTTGGTCATAAGGTTGGAGTTGATATGCAGTCCGATATGAGAAGAGAGGCTTTTAATCATATAGAAGAGCTTCCCCTTTCATATTTTGACTCAAACAAGACCGGTACCATAATGTCAAAGATAGTTGCCGATCTGTTTGACGTGTCAGAGCTTGCACACCACGGTCCCGAGGATCTTTTCATTTCGGTAGTGCTGCTTATTGGTTCGTTCATACTTATGCATTCTATCTATCCTCCGCTTACATATATCGTTTTCTCAATTTTGCCCTTTTTGATTTTCTTTACCGCAAGGTCGAGAAGAAGAATGTCAAAGGCGTTTGCTGACTCAAGAGTTGAGATAGGTGAGGTAAACGCAAGACTTGAAAACTCGGTTTCGGGCATAAGAGTTTCAAAAGCGTATACGAGCAGAGAATATGAAAACGAGCTTTTTGAACAGTGCAACGAGCGCTTTGTAGCCGCAAGAAGCAGATCCTACAAGTCGATGGCTGAGTTTGCTTCAATATCAAGCTTCATTACCGATTTCCTTATGATAATGATGTACGTATCGGGCGGACTTTTCCTCTACTACGGAAAGATTGATATTTCAGACTTTACAGCCTTCGTGCTTTATATTTCGATATTCTTAAATCCCGTAAGAAGAATAGTTGCTCTCTTTGAGCAGTTCCAAAACGGAATGACGGGTTTTGACAGATTTTGCGAAATCATTGATACTCCCACCGAGAAGGATAAGGAAAACGCTATCGACATAGGAAAGGTTGAAGGCAAGATCGTATTCGACAACGTATCCTTTTCTTATGACGATGACAAGGACGTTCTTTCTGGTATATCCTTCACCGTTGAAGCGGGCAAAACGCTCGCCCTTGTAGGCCCATCGGGTGGCGGTAAGACAACGATTTGTCATATTATTCCGAGATTTTACAATATAAAAGGAGGCTCGGTAACGATAGACGGTGTAAACATCGAGGATGCAACCCTTGCATCGCTCAGAAAAAATATCGCAATCGTTTCGCAGGACGTATTCCTTTTTAACACTACGATATATGAAAATATCGCATACGGATGCCCTGAGGTTACACGCGAGAGCGTTATCGAGGCTGCTAAGGCAGCGAAGATACACGATTACGTGATGACTCTCCCCGAGGGCTATGACACCGTAGTGGGTGAGAGAGGAGTGAAGCTCTCGGGTGGACAAAAGCAGAGAATTGCCATAGCAAGAGCCTTTCTTAAAAATCCGCCGATACTCATTCTTGACGAGGCAACGAGTGCGCTTGATAACGTAACCGAGCATCTTATTCAGAAGAGCCTTGAGGAGCTCTGCAAGGGCAGAACGACCATAGTTGTTGCCCACAGACTCACAACGGTAAAGAGCGCTGACGAAATTCTTGTCATAACCGATAAGGGACTTGCCGAGAGAGGCACGCACGAGGAGCTTGTTGCTCAGGGCGGTATTTACTCAGGACTTTGGTCAGGTATAGCATAATGAATAAATAAAAAGGCGATGATAGAGTGTCTATCATCGCCTTATACTTTACTTTTTTGTTTTGCGTACCTTAAATATCGTGCGGAGAATGGGACGCAAAAGACTTGGAGCTTTAACCGTTACTATTTGCATAAGACTGCAACCATCCTTTCAAA
>JAFQWB010000089.1 GCA_017407725.1 Clostridia bacterium
GCTCTGCTTTTTTTACAACGTCCGTGTACCACTGCGCAAAGTCTGTTTCCATGGATGTTATCTGTTCAACGAGTTTTTCTGCCATTTTTGTTTCTCCTTAGTTATCTATGTATAGGTTATAATATAAATCTCATTTAGTGTACGACGCTATAATATCGAGGTTGCCGCGTATCTCTGCCGATTCAAGACCGCAGGGAATAAGAAAGCTGTCGCCCTTCTTTATTTCATAGCCCGAAACAGTGCCTTCGCCTTCAATACAGAGAAGGTGAACGTGTGAGTCCTTTGCAGAGATCATACGGCTTTTGTTTACTGAAATAAGCTCTGATCTGAAATATCTGCAGTTTGCGAGCGAGGAATCCTTGCCGTCCTCATAGCGTATGCTCTGAATAGTCTTTTCGTCAAAGTCCTTTATGACGTCAAGCGCCTTTTCAAGGTGCAGAGGTCGCAAATTGCCTTCCTTGTCTCTTCTCATATAGTCGTAGACTCGGTAGGTAACGTCCGAGGGCTGCTGTATCTCGGCAATAACTATGCCTGCGCCAATGGCGTGAACAAGCCCCGAAGGGATGAAGAAGATATCACCCTTTTTGACCTTTACCGTGTTCAGATAAGAGTCAAGCGTACCGTCCTTTGCCGCACTTTCGAAATCGTGTCTGTCAAATTTGCGCGAAAGTCCGTATACGAGAGATGCATCCTCAGCGGCATCAACAATGTACCACATTTCGGTCTTGCCGTGTTTGTTTTCGACTCTTGACGAATATTCTTCATCGGGATGCACCTGAATGGAGAGTCTGTCGTTTGCATCGATAAGCTTTACGAGAAGAGGAAATTCCTTTCCGTCAAGGAAGCCTGAAAGAGAAGCGCCCTTGTAAATTCCGTTTTCAATGATATTCGAGTCGTTTCCGGTGGTGCTGATCTCCCACGTCTCGGCAAGCTTTTCAAGGCTTGATGCCTTTGAAAAATCCTTTTTAAGTTTGTCGCCGCCCCAGATAGCTTCCTTGCATATCGGAGCAAGCTTATGCGGATAAAGTTCTTTTTTCACCAAAATCACCCTATTATACAAATAGATATATAATTATATCACACCTTGAGCCAATTGTAAAGAGGATTTCTTTTTCGATGGTAAAAAAATATTGATTTTTGCGTAAAAAAAGAGTGAAAAATGGGAAGTAAGCCCATTTTTCACTCTGTTCTGATCATTTGTATCAAAGGAATTTGATTGGCTTTACGGCAAGACCTTCGGGATAAAGACCCGTTTTGCCGATTGCAAAAAATCCGTCCTCACCGTACATGCGAACCGTCTCGTTTTCGCATGAAGAAAATCCGATCTTGTCAATAAAAATGTGTGCGCCGTTCTTTGCAAGTCTTTCGTAAAAGGGTGGGAGCATTACTATTTTGCTGTCCTCAAAAAATCTTTCTACGGGAATAAGCGCATCAAATCTTTCTTTGAGCGTCATCTCTTCAAGCTTTTCAAAGGTGTAGCACTCGGAAATATCAAAGCTACCGTTTGAAACTCTTCTTAAATAAGACATTGCACCTCCGCACGAAAGTGCGTCGCCGATGTCCTTGCAAAGGGTTCTTATGTAAGTGCCCTTAGAGCAGGTGATCTTAAGTGTGTATTCGTCGCCCTCTCCGTCAAGAAGCTCAAGTGACGAAACGTTTATTTCTCTTGCCGCTCTGTCCACTTCAATTCCGCTTCTTGCAAGATCGACAAGCTTTTTTCCGCCAACCTTGAGTGCTGAGTACATAGGAGGTGTCTGCATAATATCGCCCGTGAAGGAGGGAAGGACTGAAAGAATCTTTTCTCTTGTCGGGATATTATCCGAGCGGGTGAGAATATTTCCGCTTGTATCCTCAGTATCTGTAGTGATGCCGAGCTTTATTTTTGCAAGATAGGTTTTTTCTGTTGCCGTAAGAAATTCAGACGCCTTTACGGCTCTTCCGACAAGCACAAGAAGAACTCCTGTCGCCATAGGATCAAGAGTGCCCGTGTGACCGACCTGCTTTGTGTCAAAATAACGCCTTATCTTGTTTACTGCATCCTGAGATGTGAAGCCCTGCGGCTTGTCAATGGCGATAACGCCTCCGCGAATCGAATTTTTGGGTTTCATCTTGCAAGCCCCGGAATGATTGCGCTTATAAGCATTTCCTCGGCTTCCTTTGCGCTCTTTGCAACTATGGTTGCACCTGCGGCACGCTTGTGACCTCCGCCGCCAAGACGCTCGCAGATTCTCGCCGCATCCACGTTTTCACGGCTTCTGAGCGAAACTCTGTATTTGCCCTTAGCGCCGTCGCATTCCTTGAGAACAGCTCCGAGAATTACGCCCTCGGTCATAAGTGAAATCGGTGAAAGCTCGTCAAGGTCGGCGTCATTAAGACCCTCGCGCCTCTTTTCGTCGCAGGTAAGAGAAATAATGGCAACCTTGCCGCCGAATATATATCTCATGTATTCAAGTCCTACTCGCATAGCACGTATTGCAGAGGGAGATTTAATATCAAAGAGAGCCTCTGAAGCTTCACTTGCCTTTGCACCCTTTTCCATAAGCTCTGCGGCAATTCGGTGAGCCTTCGGCGTGGTGTTTGAATATTTGAAGCTTCCCGTGTCCGATGATATCGCCATATAAAGAAGAGTTGCGATTTCGGGGGTTACAAAGGCAAGCTCGGATATAAGCTCGTATATGATTATAGCGCAGGCTGATTCCTCGGGTCTTGAAAGGGTAAATTCTGCATATTCGCGTGAGCTCTCGTGATGATCGATAAGAATGTCCACCTTGTCTGCAAAGCATTCCTCAAGTGAGCCGAGAAGTGAGGGGGAGGCGGTGTCAACCGCTATAACAAGTGAATCGCCGTCATATCCGTTTTGACAGAAAACACTCATGTCAATATATTTATGCGTGCGCTTCGGGGGAATCTTGTCACAGAAAATTTTCGCAGATTTGCCAATCTCTTGTAAAGCAAGGTAGAGCGCGTATGCAGAGCATACCGTGTCCTCGTCGGGATTGGTGTGACACAGAATGGATATTTTTTCCGCGCCCTTTATTTTTTCTGTGATTTGACTTACGGTTATATCAGCCATAATAGTAAGACCTCGTTTATAGATTTCAGTTTTCTTCTTCTTCTGTATCGTCGTCTGTAAGATTTGAATAGGTAAGTCCCTTAAGGAGCTTGTCGATATGAGCGCCGTTTTCGATCGAGGTGTCGTATACGAATGTGAGGGCGGGAGTCTGTCTTAAATTGAGAGTCTGAGCAAGTCTTGTTCTGATGAAGCCGTGAGCATTCTTAAGTCCTCTGGCTACTTCTTTTTTCTCCTTTGAGCCCATATATGAATAGAATACCTGTGCTGTGGAAAGATCGGGCGCGCAAGAAACTCCGGTTACGGTAAGCACACAGCCCGAAAGTCCCGAATCCTTGACGTCTCCTATAATAGTACCAAGCACCTTGGTCATTTCTTCGTTTATTCTTTGAATTCTGTGATTTGCCACGTCGGTACCGCCTTTCAGAAATATGGTATAACGAATTCTTTATTTATACAGCTATATTATACCCTTCAAACAGAATAAAGTCAATAGATAACTCGTTGACAATAGGGAAAATATGCGGTATAATATGTAAAGTATAGAAAAACTCTTTTTAAGGGAGCCGTATATGATAAAAATAATACACTGCGCAGACCTTCATCTTGAAAGTGCCTTTTCGGGCGAGAGCATAGAGCTTGCCGCAAAGCACAGAAGAGAGATGAGAGAGTCGTTTGACAGACTTGTAAATTATATAAACGAAAATTCGGTAGATATCGTTCTCATAGCGGGCGACCTTTTTGATAAAAACAAGGTCAGTGCCGAAGCCGCCGAATTTGTATTCTCACGCATATCGTCATCGGGTGCAAGATTCTTTTTGTCACCCGGAAATCACGATTATTATTCACCCGACTGTGTATACGGAACCTATGAGCTTCCGAATAATCTTCACGTGTTTGACGATTCGGTGCTTGACTTTAAGGAATGCGAAATAAAGGGCGAAAGAGTAAGAGTGTACGGGTACGCCTTCCTTTCTCATTCGCTTGAAACACCGCCATTCAGAGGAAAGAAGCCGATATCAGACGGAGCGGTGAATATTCTTCTCGCACACGGAAACACTTACTCCTCAAATCTTCCCGACTGTCCTATAACGCTGAATGATATAAGAGAGAGCGGCTTTGATTATATTGCACTCGGTCATATACATAACGAGCACGAGATAAAAAGAGAGGGTAATACCTATTACGGCTATAGCGGAAGCCTTGAGCCGAGATCGATCGCCGATACGGGAGAAAGAGGAGCATTCCTCATAAACGCCGAAAGACGTGAGGGAAGACTCTTTTTTGAACGTGAGTTTTTGCCGATGGCATACAGAAAATACACAAAGCTCAGAATTGATCTTTCCTCACTTGACGAGGAAAAGATGAGAGAGCTTATCGTAAGCGAGCTTTCGGGAAAATACTTTGAAAGAGATACTCTTCGTGTCATCTTAAGCGGAAGGATCGCGCAAAAGGTTCGTGTTCCTGTCGAGATAATAGAGTCCTTGCTTGCATCCTCAGAGTATGAGATAATAGATAATACCGAAAAGTCATCTCTTAATTCAGAGCTTGAAGGAGACCCCACCGTTAAGGGAGCACTATACAGACTTCTTTCGGATAAGCTTTCATCAGAGGATGAAAAGGAAAGAAGAATATCCGCACTTGCGCTGAGACTTGCTCTCGGTGCACTTGACGGAGAAGAAATTACAGACCGTCTGGAGGAAAACTGAGTGAACGTATATATAGAAAACGCAAATATATCAAGCTTCGGTGCCCTTCACGACAGGGAATACCTCTTTGATAAGGGAGTAAACGTTCTTGAGGGTAAAAACGAGAGCGGAAAGAGCACTCTTGCCGCTTTTATAAAATTTATGTTCTACGGCGTTTCGGGGAAATCCGTGGGCGGAATTTCCGAAAAGAGCAGATGGACCTCCTGGAAATACGGAGTTCTTGCAGGAAGTATGACGGTCAATAAAGACGGTGTTTCTTACCGAATAGAAAGGTCGCTTACTCCCTCTGCAAGAGGTGCGGGAAAGGAAACGGTAAAGCTTATAGATCTTTCGACTTCCGAGGAGGTAAAGCTTACAACAGAGGTTGGCGAATTTTTCTTCGGTATATCGGCAGAGGTATATGCCCAGACAGCCTTTACGGGTCAAAAAAATACAGATTCTCTCGATTCAAAAACAGTAAAGGGCGCAATTGAAAATATGCTCTTTTCCGGAAGCGAGGAGCTTAGTACCAAGGCGGCAATATCAAAGCTTGAGAGCGCAAGAGTGGCACTTCTTCATAAAAATCTCAAGGGCGGAAAGCTTTATGAGCTAACGCAAAAAGAGGACGAGCTTTATAAAGAGCTTGAAGTAATAAAGAACGCCTCGAAGGAGCTTGATTACAAGAAAAAGGAGATAGAAGCCAAAAAGGCAGAGATAGAAGAAAACAACAAAAAAATAGAGCTGCTTGAAAAGTATCTTCAGACGGCAAGAGCAAGAGAGGTTCTTGAGGATTTTGAGGAGTATGACAGAGTTCTTGCCGAATATAATCAAAAACAAAGCGAGAAGGAAAGCGTAGTAAGAGAGGCGACGGTAAACGGATTTATTCCGGGTGAGGACTATATTACCGATCTCAGAAGCACGAATGCAAGCTACGTTTACTGTCTGAGAGAAGAAAACGATGCAAATTCAAGGCTTATGTCAATGCAGGCAGAGCACGACAGACTCGCATCGGGCGCTCCGAGTGCGGTTCTTGAGCTTGCAGGCGGTAAGGATACCGTAATAACAAAGGTCGATGCCGCAAACGTCAAGGTAAAGAAGAATCAGATAAGCTTTTCACTTTTTGCCCTCTTCAGCGCGGTATGGCTGATAGCGTCCTTTTTGTCGCTCGGGATAAAATCCGCCTTTGTGCCAAGCCCGATAATTCTGTTTTCAATAAGCTCACTGCTTGTGCTTGCCTCACTTGCGGTAGGATTTTTCCTTCTTAAGGCGCGTAGGGAAAGAAAGGAGCTTTATAAAAGATACGGCATTACATCATATGCGGATATGTATAAAACACTTGCACGCTATGAAGCGGATGCAAAGAAGAGAACAGAGCTTTCCGATCAGATAGAGACCCTCAAGGAGGGAATTGCCAAAAACAGAGCACGTATGGATCGTATCTCAAAAGAGAGCGCAGAGCTTCTTAAAAAGTGGGGAAGAGAGTTCTCGGACATGACAGACGTTGAGAAGGCATCGGAGGATGCAAGGGCTACCGTCGACAGAATAGGCGCACTCACCTCTGATATTTCCTCTCTTTACGCATCGCTTTGTAAGCTTAAGAGAACACTTGCCGAAAAGGACAGAGAAAAAGCAAGAGCGACAGTTGCCGCTGTAAGCACAAGACTTTCACAGAGCTTCAGCTACGCCGAGGCAGAGGAAGGACTCAGAAAGCTTGCCGCAATAAATTCCGCTCTTGACAGACAGTGTAAGAGTGCAGAGCTTGAATTTGCCGCATCGGTCGGAAAGTATGACGATCCCACCGATATACTTGAAAGGATAGAGGCTCTTTCTCACGAAAAGGAAAGACTTTCAGAGCTTTACAGCGCGTGTCTTCTTGCCATAGAGTCCTTATCAAGGGCGGGCGAGGATATGAGAAACAGTATTGCACCGAGAGTTGCGCGCGAAATAGAAAGCTTTTCGAATTCCGCAACGGGTGCAGAGAAGAATATGACCGTTGATGCCGATATGCTTGTAAGCTTCAGAGAGGGAGCGGGAGATATGACTCATTCCGAAGCCTATCTCAGCGGAGGAACAAAGGACCTTGTATATATCGCAATGAGACTTTCCCTTGCAAAGCTTCTTTGTAAGGATAAGGTTCCGCCCATGATCTTTGATGAATCCTTCTGTCAGATAGATAAAGAAAGACTTGAAAGGGTTATGAAGCTGCTTGATCGCTTTGAAGGTGTCGGACAGATTATAATACTCACAAGTAACTCGCGCGAAAGAGAAGCACTTGACAAAATAAGAAATAACTAAAAAATACGCCAAAATATGGTGATGTCCTTAGCGGAGAATTTGAAAAATATCGCTAAGTGCAAATGGGCAAGGCCCAAACCCGTATAACGACAGAAAGAGAGAACAAATCGATTATTTTCATAATCGAAACGTTCTCTCTTTTTTTCTGTTAGGCGATATGTTTGCCTATGCAAACGCGATATACTCGCTTTGCCCGTGCGATATATCGTCGCTTCGCTCCAATGCGATATGATATAAATCCCCTCTCGCCCCGCAGGGCATATCGCTTGCCGCAGGCGAATATCGCTCCCAAGGGGAATATCACAAATCCCGTAAGGGATTTATATCGCTGCGTGTTCTCCGTTAAGGATAACACGCTATCCGTCTGTCGTATTTTTTATATATTCTTCATAACCGATAAAACTATACTTGCGGCACGTTTTGATGCGATTCTTTCAAATTCCTTGAAATCACCCGAGGCGCTTTCATCGGCAAGATCGGATATGCATCTTATTATCGCAAAGGGAATGCCGTTAACGGTGGCTACGTTGGCAACAGCGCATCCCTCCATTTCGGTGCAGAGCGCAGAGGGGAATTCCTTTTTAAGATTATCTTTTACTTCTCCTGCCGAAATGAAATCGTCACCTGTGATGATAAGACCCATATGAGAGCTTTCGGGAAGCTCTGCTCTTGCCGCATCATAAAGAAGGGAAGAAAGCTTCTCGTCGGGCGTGAAATAATCTGTATAAGGATAGTTTGTTCTTAAAAGAGGCTTGTGAACGCTGTGATAGGTGAGTGAGTTTGCAACCACAAGCGAAAAATGAGTTGCCTTGGCATCCATACTGCCTGCAACACCGGTCTGGATTATACTACCCACGTCAAATTTGTCTATCATTATCTGGGTGTAGATAGCGGCAGAAACCTTACCTATACCGCATACGGTCAGCACTGCGCTTTTGCCGAAAAGCTTGCCTTCGTAGTAGACCTTCTCTGCATATTTGTATTCCTTTACGTCGGTCATTGCGCTATGAATAAGCTCAAGCTCCTCCCACATTGCCGAAATAATACCTATAGCCTTCATGATGCACCTCCGAGAAGTAATACGGTCGCCATAAGAATGACGATAACGCCGAGCGTTATAAGCAGAGCGGTTGCTATTTTCTTTTTCGACGTTTTCATAAGGAAGTTAACAAAGGCTGATTCGTGCTTCTCGTCCTCGTTATAGATTCTGTAAAAGAATCTGTCAACGCCGTATTCGTCAATATAAGATGCTGCAGAGATGATGTCCGAAATAAAGATGTCAAAAAGTCCGGTTTCGTTTACCGTGAGCGTATAGGATCCGTTTTTTGCTTCACAGAACGTGAGTATAACGAATGAGAATCCGCGTCCGTTTTCGGTTGCGCTGTCAATATCTGTGTATTCCTTGTCAAAGAGCGAGAGGGTATATACCTTAAAATACGATCGGTCAGAAGGTCGCTCTGATAAAGAGCCCTCCTTGCCCTCGGGCAGATATTCTGTTGTGTAAAGGGTGGTGATGCTCTCGCAGGCAGAGTATTTTCCAAATTCGAGAGCGGCATCGCTTATTCTTTTCTCAAGTAATTCTTCGGCGGCGATTATATCGCTCACCTGAGAAGAGCTTACTATTATTTCCTCTTTTTTTCTTCTTGACATTTTAGTTCTCCCTGAAAATCTTCTTTAGGCAATTATATCATAAGTATACAAAGCTTGTCAATAGCACTGTAAACATCATAGATATCTGCTTCTTTTGGTAAGCTCGATCCATAGCTCAAGATCAACAATATCGCGCTCCTCTATTTCCGAAATCAGAGAAAAGGCTCTTACCGCATCGCGCGTTCTTTCTCCGTATATTCCGTCAGGAACGACAAGAGGCAACTCAAGACCCGATTTGCGGAGCAGATAAAGCCGTCTTTGTATATCGAAAATGTGAGCTTTCTTATCTCGTATGTCCTTCACCCGATAACCTCCCCCGGATACTGATCGTCACTTGCCGTGTATCCTGCCGTAATGTCACCGTAAAGATCAGCAAGTCTGTCCCACGTGATAGGTGTGACCGCCCCGCTTTCGCCAAGACCGAGATAGCCTTGAAGCTCTCTTACCGCACGGGCTGTATCAGCACCGAAATAGTCTGTCTCGGGTATGGATGAATAAAGTCCGAGAGCGGAGTTTACAACTCTTAAATATTCGTTCAGAATTTGAGCGTCATTTCCGCTGCTGCCTTCTCGAAGAACAATTCCCGGAAATGGTAAAGGACGGTCACTAAAGACAGATTCGGGCAGAGATGCAAGAGATGAGGCGTACGCATCAAAAAGCTTCTCATAGGTCGCAAGATCCACAATTCCGGTTACGGGAAGTCCGTAGGTCGTTTGAAAGCTCTTGACCGAATCCTCGGTCGACTGCCCGAAATATGAGTCGAGCGGAGGATAAGAAACGGTCGAATCAAAGCTTGATACCACCTCAAGATAATACTGAACAAGATCAACGCCCTTGCCGCTGTCACCAAGCCTGAGATCCTCTTCAAACTGCTTTGACACCTCGTCGAAGGTCAGATTCTCGGCAATAAGCTCGCTGAGCTTTTTTACCGCCGTATAGGTTGAAATTATTTTGTACCAGGTTGCCTTACCAACAATTCCGTCAGGGGTAAGTCCGAAGGCTTTTTGGAATTCGATCACCGCATCACGAACCGATGAGTCGAATATTCCGTCTATCGGGTATATCTTAGGAATGGAGGGAAAATTGTTTGAAATCCTGTTGAGCCTTATTGCAAGAAGGCGCACGTCATCGCCGCCGCTTCCGAGCGAAAGCGGAATTCCGGGGTAGCTTTCAAAGGGAGCCCCGATTTCCGCGCTTCGTATTTCAATATCGTTTCCGTAGTAGCTTTTGAGTATTTCAATAGCCGAAAGACCGTCTTCTGCAAGATATGACGAGCCCCACTGAGAAAGACCGTCGCAAATGGTGGTTGTTCCGTTGCAGTACTGCGCAAAAAGAGGTGAAACCGAATCGGTCCTTGCGATATAGTCACCGAAAAGCTCGTCAACGATCTCCGATACGTTTTCGAAATATTCACGTCCCTTGACAAATGACTGATCCTGTGAGGTTGTGCTTGTGATGTCAAAATCGTATCCGCGTGAGCGGTAGTATTCTGTGTAGATTCTGTTAAGTGCGAATGACGTCTGCGCAAGTATGTTTGCCTTGAGTGCCTCTCTCGGCCATGTCGGATATATTTCGCTTGATGCCACGTTCTTTATATATTCATCAAAGGGAAGGGTGATATTTTCGGCATTCGAGGAGGAAGCACCGAGATGAACGGTTATCTCGCTCGGAATGATGGGAAGAATAAAGCCGTTCATAGATTACGCATACCGCCCTCGTCGTATTCGATGATATCGCTGCCCGTATTGCCTATCGGAAGGGGAATCATATCTATCGGCTGAACAGAGGTTACTCCCGAAAAAATGGCGGCATTTTTGTATATCGCACTGTAATAGCCCTCCTTCGAGGCACGAATATCTATAAGAGCATAGGGAAGAGGTACGCTCGGGGTAAGACTGTTTTCTCTTGGCGGCGTGTCAACGCTTATCTTTTCGCTGAATCCGTTTTCGGATGTAACAGAGCTCGCCACCCTTATTCCATCCTTGTAAAAATCAACAGCCACTCCCTCAAGAGGAATAGCTCCGAGTGCGCCGCGTGCACTCACTATTATATATCCCTTTTCTCTGATTTCCATAAAGTTACCTCCTTGGGTGATTTTTAATATACTATGCAAAAGGAGAAAAAGGGTGAAAATAAAAAATACCGCTCAGAAGAGCGGTATTTTTAACTCTGTATTCAGATTAGTTAAGCTCAGCGAAGTACTTGATTGTACGAACCATCTGGCTTGTGTAGCTGTTCTCGTTGTCGTACCAAGAAACAACCTGAACCTGATATGTCTCGTCATCAATCTTAGCAACCATTGTCTGAGTTGCATCGAAGAGAGAACCGTATCTCATACCGATAACGTCAGAAGAAACGATCTCGTCTGTGTTGTAGCCGAAGGACTCAGTAGCAGCAGCCTTCATAGCAGCGTTGATGCTGTCCTTTGTAACGTCTGTGCCCTTAACTACTGCAACGAGGATCGTTGTAGAACCTGTGCATGTGGGAACTCTCTGAGCAGAACCGATA
>JAFQWB010000090.1 GCA_017407725.1 Clostridia bacterium
ACTGAGCTACGCCCACCATAATACCGTACCTTGGGGGATTCGAACCCTCGACCTACTGCTTAGAAGGCAGTTGCTCTATCCGGCTGAGCTAAAGGTACAAGTTGAAGCTTGCTGTGCTCGTGATCCACAAGGACAGATTATAATACATAGCCGATTCTGTTGTTGGCGGTGGAAAATTTGAAAATGGAACAATAACCTGGAATATAGCTAATGCCGCATACTGAGTGTGCGGCTTTTTATGTACCCTTAGCTCAGCCGGATAGAGCAACTGCCTTCTAAGCAGTAGGTCGGGGGTTCGAATCCCTCAGGGTACGTTTTATCTTTAATAATATGGTGGCTGTAGCTCAGCTGGTTAGAGCGTCAGGTTGTGGCCCTGAAGGCCGAGGGTTCGAATCTCTTCAGCCACCCTTTATCGACAATCCTTTTGAAGGCTTGTCGATTTTTTTATTTTAAGGCTTATGGGGGTGCTGAGCATCCTTTATTTTTTATTACGGAGAATCTGTTATGTATAATCCAAAGGAATGCACTCTTTGCCCGAGAAGATGCCGAGCAAACAGGGTGGACTTTTCAAGAAGACCCGTGTGCGGTGCGGGAGATAAAATACGTGTGGCAAAAGCTATGCTTCATTTTTGGGAGGAACCCTTTATTTCGGGGAAAAGAGGGTCGGGAGCCATCTTTTTCAGCGGATGCTCGCTTAAATGCACCTACTGTCAGAACTATGATATAAGCCATGAAAACAAGGGTGCGGATATAAGTGAAGAAAGGCTTTACGAAATATGCAGGGAGCTTGTGAATAAGGGAGCGCATAATATAAATCTTGTCAGCGCAGACCATTTTGTGCCCTATATCGCGCCCGTGATGAAAAGAGTGAAAAGCGAGCTTTCCGTTCCGATAGTTTATAACTGCTCGGGATATCAGAGTGAAGAAATTCTTTCCTGTCTTGACGGCATAGCCGATATTTATCTTGTTGATATGAAATATAATTCGGGTGAGTCCGCAAAGAAATATTCTCTTGCCGAGAACTATCCCGAGGTGTCGAAGAGGGCGCTTGGAGCAATGGTACGTCAGACGGGCAAATGTCTTTTTGACGCCGATGGAATGATGATTCGCGGAACTGTGGTAAGGCATCTTGTTTTGCCGGGACTTTCAAGAGAGAGCGAGAGTATAATAGATGAGCTTTCTGAAAAATATCGAAAGGACGATATCCTTCTCAGCCTTATGAGTCAGTATACACCAAACGGAAGAGAGGGTGCACCGACAAGAAGGATAACCGGACTTGAATATAAAAGAGTGTGCGATAAGGTTATAGAGGCAGGCTTCGACGGATGCTTTCAGGACAGAGGGTCGTCGGTTTCGACCTACACGCCCGATTTCGATCTCGAAGGAGTTTTAGAAGACTAAAAAAAGGCGAAAAGCATCAAAAAAAAGTCAAAAAAGGGCAGGAAAGATGATAAGAGTATTGCAATTTTTCTATATTTATTATATAATATAGATTGTATTACTATGTATAAGGGAGAACAGGTCATGGAAAGAGTAAGTAAAACAAATTATTATCTTGATATTGCACAGGCTGTTGCAAGAAGATCTACCTGCTTAAGACTTAAATACGGAGCAATAATCGTTAAGGATGACTCAATTGTTTCGACAGGATATAACGGTGCTCCCAGAGGACGTGCCAACTGCTCGGATCTCGGAAGCTGTACAAGAGCTGAGCTTAATATTCCGCACGGTCAGAGATATGAGCTTTGCAGATCGGTACACGCAGAGCAGAATGCAATAATCGCCGCATCAAGAGAGGAAATGATCGGCGCAACACTTTATCTTGTCGGACTTTCCGCAAAGGATGAATCTCTTGTTTCGGGCTGTGACAGCTGCATGATGTGTAAGAGATTTGTTATCAATTCGGGAATCGCAAAAGTAATTATCAGAGATACCGAGACCGAATACAGAGTTGTAGAGGTTGCAGACTGGGTAAAGAACGACGATTTAAATACGGTAAAATAAATTCTCACGGAGAGACAAATGGCAAAAACTAAAAACATACAAAACGCAAACGACAGATTCGACCCTAGGCCCTGGCTTATAGGAATTGCGGTCATTCTTGCTGTCGGAATGCTTCTTTTTGCATACTACGAATTTATCTGGAGCAAAAATAACAGTTCCGATTATGAGGAATTCTCAAAGGTTTCCGACGGTATCATAGAGAATAAAGAAACGGGACTTCGCTATTTTGAGCTGTCGGGAAGCTATGAGGCAAGATACAGAGTTACGAATACCTGCTACGGAAAGCTTGGAAAGACAAACCTTTATCAGCTTGCGTATAAGGACAGTAAGGGCAATGCAGAGGCTGTCAGCGGAGAGCTTTATCTTGCGCTTTCGCCCGAGGACGGAGGCAAGGTTTACGCCGCCGAAACTCAGAGTGCGCCTACTCTTGACGGATTTAAGACAAGCACCGTTTACGTTTGTACGGATATAAAGGACGAGCTTGTTGCCGCAATCACTTCATTTTCGGGAAGCGATGCGACTGCGCTTGTGAATGAATATCTTGCAAAGGAAAAGTATGAGGGAGAGGGAAATCCCTATGAGACCTATAGATTAAGACTTATTTCCGATTCTTGCGGATGGCTTTACTACGTGCTTTACCTTGTCAGATGCGATAACGGAGATTACTATATTTACGGGGTTGACGACCGTACGGGATATGCCGTAGAGTCGACAAGATTCCATTCGTCACTCGGCGGAGCGGTAAACTGAAAATGAATATAGAATACTCGGCTTTTTCGGGCGAGTACGCTGAGATAGTTGAAATTGAAAACGAGTGCTTTACAGATCCGTGGACTCTTTCAATGTTCAGAGAAAGCGCCGAAAGTAAGCTTAACTATTTTTATACCGCAAGATGTAACGGCAGGATCTGCGGATATATACTTGCGGGAGTGATTTCTCCCGAGGCGGAGATAATGAGCATAGCCGTAAAAGGCGAGTTCAGAAAAATGGGCATTGCGGAAAGGCTCATAAGAGATTTCATTGCTTCCGATATGATGAAGGAAAACGAGGCCATATATCTTGAGGTCAGAGTGTCGAACTCTGCCGCAATAGGGCTTTATGAGAAGATTGGCTTTGAAAGACTCGGTATCCGCAAAAATTATTACAGACTGCCAAAAGAGGATGCGCTCGTAATGGCATATTTCAGTGATCGGGAAGGTAAAGAATAATTCCATGATAATAATTGCTTTTGAATCATCGTGTGACGAGACCTCTGTTTCGATAGCAAAATTTTATAAAGACGAAAAGGGTAAGGACAGAAGAGAGGTTCTCTCTGTCTGCACCGCATCACAGATACCGATACATGCACTTTACGGAGGCGTTGTGCCCGAGATTGCAGGCAGAGCGCATATAGAAGCAATATCGTCGCTCACCCATAAGGCGTTTGAAGAGGCGTCGCTTACGCCCGATGATGTAGATGCGGTTGCGGTAACAAACTCGCCCGGTCTTGTGGGAGCGCTTCTTGTTGCGGTCAATTTTGCAAAGTCCTTTGCTATGGCATACAATAAGCCGCTTGTTCCGGTCAACCATATAAGAGGACATATTGCGGCCGCATATTTTGAAAACGAGGATCTCGAAGCACCCTTTTTCGCACTTGCCGTTTCGGGTGGACACACCTCTATGATGAGAGTGACCTCTCCCACAAGCTTTATTACCGTGGGTGTTACAAGAGACGATGCGATAGGCGAGGCCTTTGACAAGGTTGCAAGAATACTCGGTATTCCTTATCCGGGCGGAGCAGAGCTTGATAAGCTTGCAAGCATGGGTGATCCGAATGCGATAAAGCTTCCGAGCGCATCGCTTGCAGGAACGCTTGACTTTTCGTTCAGCGGAATAAAGACTGCTGTTGTAAACTATGCCAATACAGAGAAAATGCTTGGAAGAGAGCTTTGCCGTGAGGACGTTGCCGCATCCTTTACAAAGGCGGCGGTCGATTCTGTCGTAAAAAATATAGACAGAGCGTACGGGGAGTATGGTTTCAAGACTCTTGTCGTTTCGGGCGGAGTTGCCGCAAACTCACATCTCAGAGATGCGCTTTCAGCCTGGTCAGATGAAAAGGGAGTAAGACTTTGCATTCCTTCAAAGAAATTCTGCGGTGACAATGCGGCTATGATAGCATCTCAGGGATACTACGAATATCTTGCGGGAAATACAGCGGACGAATCGCTTAACGCATCGCCCACAAGCAGAAGCTCAAGAGAAGTTTAAGGGCAATTTTTACCATTTTAAGTAAAAAAAAACGAACAAAATTTTTGTTGAAAAAGTACATAAAAAAAGTCAAAAAAAGTACTTGACAAGGGCTTTTTATTCATTTTGGATAACATTATTCATATCCCCAAACGGGTGTGTAAAATGTGGAAAACTCGGGCTTTGAAAATTCAAAATCGACGGTTTTTCCACAACTTTGTTGTCTTTCAACATAAAAATGCACTATTAGTTGTGGAAAAGTGTGTGGAAAATGTGGGAAAATACACTCGTTTGTGAAAAAAATCAAATGAATAAAAAATTTGTAGACTTGAACAATTGCGCCGCAAAGTACTAAAATGTATAAAATAACGAAGGTGAAAGGAAAGCTCGTAATGAAGCTGAAAATAGATTACAAATACGACGTTATCTCTCTGCCGCATTCGGTTACGGGATTTCTTGAAAACGCCGATATAAATTCACTTAAGCTGCTCATTCTCACGGCATCGGATAAAGAAATGAGAGACGATTTTTCGTCCGATGAAGCAGCAAAAAAGCTTGGAATATCAAAAAAGGATGTTGAAGCTGCACTTGATAAGCTTAAGTCCGGGGGACTCCTTGCTTGCGAGGGTGAAGAGAAGGGCAAAAAGAAAACGGTTGTTACAAAGCATAAGTCGGATAACGGAAGAGAGGTCAGCGTAGTTCATGCAGAGGGAGATATTTCGTACACAGGCGATGAGCTTTCAAGAATATTCAGTGAAAGACCGCCTCTTTCAAGAATGATGGACGAGTGCTCTGCAATTGCGGGCAAGATCTTCAGCGTATCAGAATCGAATAAGATAGTAGGACTTGTAGATTACCTGAGACTTGAGCCCGAATACGTCATGATGCTCTTTACTTATTGCAAGAAGATCGATAAATGCTCGGTTCACTACATAGAGAGAATGGCGTACAATCTGTATAACGAGGGCATAGTTACTTACACCGCACTTGAAGCGAGCCTTACCGAAATGGAAA
Organism: Clostridia bacterium; assembly: GCA_017407725.1. The sequence goes on from JAFQWB010000090.1 coordinate 5,245, forward strand.
AGCAAAGAAGCTTTGAGGGAAGAATAAGATCGCTTATGGGTCTCGGCACAAGAGCTCTTACCGCCGCCGAGAAAAAGTGCCTGAAGCTTTGGTGCGACCTCGGACATACCGACGAGCTTATCACTCTTGCATATGAGGTTGCGGTGAACAATACGGGATCACCCTCGTTTCCTTATATGAATAAAGTTCTTTCCAACTGGAGAGAGGCAGGATATAAGAATGCAGAGGACGTAAACCGTGCCGCTGAGGAATACAGAAAGAAGAAAGAGACCACCTCGGGAAGCTTCTCGACCGACGAATTCTTTGAGGCGGCACTTGAAAGAAGCTATAATTCGCTTGAGGGAAAATAAAATTCTTTTAATCAAATACCTGTTACGGAGGGTTATATGAGCTACAGCCGTGAAAATATACTTGCAGTTACCGCCGAGTTTTCCGATAAGAGAGCGGCGGCTATCGAAAGAGCAAAATCACTTGAAAGAGAGCTTTACGAAAAGTATCCCGATATAAGGGAGGTTGACGAGGCTCTTTCAAAGACCGCAATGAAGATCTTTGACGAGATCTGTGCGGGAAGCGAAAATATAGATGAAAGAGTTGCAAGAGTAAGAGAAGAAAACGAGCTTTTGCAGAAAAAGAGAGCAGAGCTTCTTGCTCTTTACGGATATGAAAAGGACTATACCGAGGTAAAATACGAGTGTCCAAAGTGCAAGGACACGGGATATATAGGATATAAGACCTGCGAGTGCTTTAAGAAGGCGCTCACACTTGCCGCTTATAAGAGCTCGGGAATAGGAAATCTTCTTGAAAAGCAGAGCTTTGAGAATTTCTCACTCTCTTATTATAACGAGGAAAGCAGACCGAGAATTGAAAAGAATCTTGAGTTCTGCAAGGCGTATGCCGAGAGCTTTGATCCCGCGCACGCGCAGAACCTTCTTCTTTTCGGCGGAACCGGTCTTGGAAAGACTCACCTCACCACCGCTATGGCGGCAAGAATAATCGACAGAGGCTATGAGGTAGTTTACGAAAGCTCGGGCGGTATATTCAGAGAGTTCGAGAAGGAGCGCTTTGAAAAGGGCGAGGGAGCATTTACCGAAAGATTTTACGATGCGGAGCTCCTTATTATCGATGACCTCGGAACAGAGATGGTAAATCAGTTTACGGTAAGCACTCTTTACGATCTCATA
>JAFQWB010000008.1 GCA_017407725.1 Clostridia bacterium
AAGAGCATAGCGGTGCAAGCAGAATCGGACTTTCAATAAGATTTGAGGGCGAGCTTTCAGAGTACGTAAGCGTAAGACACGTTGAGAGCGTTGCGGTAAAGAAGCCGGTTTGGAGAAATTCATATGACGATCAGTATTTAAGAACAGCTCCCGGACTTTATCCCGATATGCTTGAGAATCTCAGAAACAACAGCTCGATAATAGTTCAGGGTGACGTAACAGAGGCACTTTGGGTCGAGCTTAACATTCCCGAGGATACCGATAAGATCGGAAGCAGCAAGCTTACGGCGGTTCTTTTTGCTGATGACCGTGAATTTTCAAGATCGACAGTCGAGATAGATCTTATAAATGCGACTCTTCCGAGCGAAGATATATACTTTACCCAGTGGTTCCACTGTGATTGTCTTGCAAACTATTATAACGTTCCCGTATGGTCTGAAAAGCACTGGGAGATAATTGAGAATTTTGCCGGTGTTGCAAAGAAAAACGGTATAAACCTTCTCCTCACTCCGATCTTTACACCCCCTCTTGATACTTATGTGGGCGGAGAAAGAACGACCACTCAGCTTGTGGGAATAAAGGTTAAGAACGGAAAATATTCGTTTGATTTTAAGCTTCTTGACAGATGGATCGAGATGTGCAACAGAGTTGGAATCAAGTATTTCGAAATATCGCACCTCTTTACACAGTGGGGAGCAAAGCACGCGCCTAAGATAATGGCAACATTCGATGGCGAATACAAAAGAATATTCGGATGGGAAACCGATGCGGTTTCTGATGAATACAAGACGTTTTTAAGACGCTTCTTAAGATCCTTCTTAAAGCATATGCGCAGTCGCGGAGATGACAAGAGATGCCTATTCCATATATCCGATGAGCCCTCTGCCGAGCAGCTGGACAGCTATAAAGCGGCAAAGGCTATAGTTAAGGATATTCTTAAGGATTACATAATTATGGATGCGCTTTCGAACTATGATTTCTGGCGTCGCGGAGTTTGTAAGACTCCGATTCCCGGAACCAATCATATCGAGCCGTTTATTGAAGGCAAGGTTCCCGGTCTTTGGACCTATTACTGTTGCGGTCAGAGCCTTAAGGTTTCAAACAGATTTATCGCAATGCCGGGCTGGAGAACAAGATCTATCGGTATGCAGATGTATAAGTATGATATCGTCGGATTCCTTCAGTGGGGCTTCAACTTCTATAACAACTGCGGCTCCGAAAGCCTTATAAATCCTTATACAAATCAGAGCGGTGATGCTTGGGTTCCTGCGGGAGATATGTTCTCCGTATATCCCGAGGTCGGAGGAAAGGCTCTTGAGTCAATGAGAATAGTCGTATTCCACGAGGCTCTTCAGGATATGAAGGCTATGAAGCTTGCTGAAAAGCTTTATTCCAAGGAAGAGGTTGTGGCAAAGATCGAGGAAACGCTCGGCGATACACTTACCTTTGACAGATGCTCCTATTCGTCTGAAAATATGATGGCAATACGTGAAGCTGTCAATATGATGATAAAGGAAGCCGTAAAATAAAATAAAAAACGCAGACTTATGATAGCTTCATAGGTCTGCGTTTTGATTTTGTTATTGTTTGTCGCCGTTTGCGATAATATAAAGCGAGAGTGATAATGTGTTTGGGGTGGGAGTCAGGGTTCTTGACGATGCCGCCGCTTTTGAGGTGGTTATACCGTGACGTTTTGCGGCTATCTCAAGAAGATATCTTGAATTCTCGTCGGTGCTTTTTGAGGTGAGTGACGATTTAAGGGAGCCAACTATTGACCTGTCGAAAAGCTCGGAATCCGATAAAAGTGCAAGAGAAGCTACACTCGGAGAGAAAATACCGATATCGGGATCCCGGGTGCCTGACGGATTTCTTGAGTGGCATAAGGGACAGAGATATGACGAGTGCATAAGCTCAAGCTCTCTGTAATTTTCGTTTCCGTGTTCAAGACAGACGGGACACGCCGCAAATATGACTCGAGGTCTTCTTGCCGACGATTTGCTTTTCGCACTTGGAAATACCCCTTTGTCAGAGGTAAACAGACCGATTATAAGAGCTTTGAGATCTTCTGTGTCCTCTTTGTCAAAATAACGGTCGGTATATACTCTTTTGTAAAGCGAAAGCGACTCGAAAAGATCGAGATGTGCGCTAAGTGAAAGATCAAAAAGATGGGAAAGGGAGAGTGTTTTGTCTGAAAAATAACGTTCGCATCCCGAAAAGTAAAGTGATGAGTGCTCACTTGCCGAAAGACCCTTTTTGACAGCAGCTTTGATAAGCTTGTTACTCTTTCTTGCAAGAGATGTGTCTTTTGTCTTGTCAAGACAGTAAAGAATACATTTTGCGGCAGATAAAAGAGCCGCGGCTTCACTGTGTGAGGGTAAAGTATCGGCAAGACCGTATATGGGCATTATATTTTTGTCCTTCTCAAATGCGTTTATATAAAAGAGGGCGAGGCTTTTTGCTATATTGTCAAGACCGAGAGCGAGAAGAGCTCTCATTATATACGGTGCATCCTCTGTTCTTGAAAGTCTGTCGCAACCCGAAGAAATAAAGCTGCCATCCGACTTTCTGAGCGAAAGCAATGACAGAGCAGGCACCTTGAGGGAATTTCTGACGTTTGACAGCATTTCTCTGTAAAAGAGATCGGTCTTTGTAATGGGAAGATTGCCGAAGCTGTATTCTCTTACGGCTCTTTCTGCGCTTTTTATACACTCGGTGATACTGCCGAAGGTGATTATCAGCTGAGATGAGCCGTCCTTTACGTTTACCGTAAGATCCTCGCAGACAGAGGCGTCCCCGAGCGTGGTTATAAGCGCACGGAATGAGCCTCGCTCGATAAGTACCGCGCTTCTTGTGAAGCTTGTGAACTTGTAGAGCGGATAAAAATACACGTGAGCGCCGTCAAGCGGCTTTATTCGTATATCAAAATGCTCGATCGAGCTTATGTTTCTTATAAATATATTCTCTCCCTGCATAAGAGTGTCGGTGATACTTGCATCGCAGATCTCACTTGATATCGGCTCAAAGAGAGAGGACGAAAAGGAAACTGAGTGACAGATGCTTCCAAGGTATTCCTCCTTGCTGTATGAGGATACCGTGTGATATGAAAAGGTATCGAGCGAGAGTGTAAAAAGCTCCTTGTCCGAATAATCCGAAAAGGATAGCTGTGACGGGCCGTGACAAAGCACAAATACCGAGCGATTTCCGAGAGTTACCGAGGATATGTAGGGATCCTCGCTTTTCCACTTTTCCATTTTATCAGTACTCAAAATCTCTTAAGTGTCCCTGCTCGCAAAGACCCTCAAAGTTTGTCTGTCTTAATACCTCGTATACTGCAATTGCGGCAGAGTTTGAGAGATTGAGGCTTCTTAAATCGTTAAGCATGGGTATTCTTACGCATCTGTCAAGGTTTCTGAAAAGAAGATCCTCGGGAAGACCCTTTGTCTCCTTGCCGAAGACGAGAAAGACTTTTTTGGGATAGGCTATCTCGGTGTAGGCACGGGGAGCCTTGGTAGTATAGAAGAACATCTCCTCGTCCTTGTTTACAGAGAGAAATTCTGCAAGATTTTCATAATACGTGATATCAAGCTTGTCCCAGTAGTCAAGCCCCGCTCTTTTAAGCTTGGCATCGGTGGGAACAAAGCCCATAGGCTTTACAAGATGAAGAGCAGCTCCTGTTGCGGCACAGGTTCTTGCTATATTACCCGTGTTCTGAGGTATTTCGGGTTCGATGAGTGCTATGTTTATGAGTGCCATGATTTTACCTTTTACGTGTGAATTTAACAGTATTTTCATACGGTCAATATATAATTATACATATATTCGGGCATTTTTCAAGGACTATTTGCTTAAATTTGTTATGAATGAGTGCTTTTTTTGAAAAGAAGGCTCGTAAGCCTTGCAATTGGAGTCAAAATGGTGTATAATTATAATGAATAGATATAACTACGGAGATCAGATATGAGTTTATTTACAAAAATTTTCGGAACGTATAGTGAAAGAGAAATACGCACACTCAAGAAGTATATGTCCGCAATAGATAAAGAAGAGAGAGTCAGAAAGTACGCTGAAATGAGCGATGACGAATTAAGAGTACAGACTCCCATACTCAAAGAGAGACTTGCGAAGGGAGAAACTCTTGACGATATACTTCCCGATGCATTCGCCCTTGTCAGAGAGGCTGACGGACGAGTTCTCGGAAAAAGGCCCTTCAAGGTGCAGATGATAGGCGGTATCATTCTTCATCAGGGAAGAATTGCCGAAATGAGAACGGGAGAAGGAAAAACGCTTGTTGCGACCCTTCCCGCATACCTCAATGCGCTCAGCGGAAAGAGCGTACACGTTGTTACCGTAAACGAATACCTTGCAAGAGCAGGTGCAGAAGAAATGGGAAGAGTTTACGAGTTCCTCGGTCTTACCACGGGACTTATTCTTTCCTCTCAGAGTCCTCAGGAAAAGAAGGCGGCATACTGCTGTGATATCGTGTACGGAACCAACAACGAGTTCGGCTTTGACTACCTTCGTGACAATCTTGTAAACGATAAAAACAATAAGGTACAGAGAGATATGACCTTCGCCATCATTGACGAGGTCGACTCCATACTTATAGATGAAGCGAGAACTCCTCTTATCATTTCGGGATTCAAGAATGAAAGAAACGACCTTTACGAGAAGGCTGACGCCGTTGTCAAGAGATTCAAGTCACTTGTTCTTAAGGAGGTCGACAACAAGAAGAGCCACGACGAGATAGCAGAGGAAAGCGGAGCACACTACGTTGTTGACGAGAAGGCAAGAAATGCAACCCTTACTTCAAGAGGTATCGAGGCTGTAGAAAAGGCGTTCGGAATAGAAAACCTTGCAGATGAA
>JAFQWB010000009.1 GCA_017407725.1 Clostridia bacterium
AAGGAGATAGAGTGTTAAAAGAACCTCGTTTACGGTAGATGCAACCTCTGCAACGGTGAGTCTATAATCGTGATTAGGATATTCCTGGTTTTCATTTGAATAGTAGGAATGCATTGCGTGTCCGAGCTCGTGAGCGAGTGTAAATGCATCGTCAAGAGTATCTGAATAGTTGAGAAGCACGTAAGGATGAACACCATATGCAGAAATGCTGTAAGCTCCTGTGGACTTACCCTTATTCTCGTACACGTCGATCCATCTTTCGCTATATGCCCTATCAAGAAGCTTTGCATACTCTTCTCCGAGAGGCGCGAGAGCATTCTTGACAAGTGTCTTTGCATCCTCATAAGGCATGGGATACTCAACGTCCTCAACCATGGGTGTATAAAGGTCGAACATATCGATCTTTTCCTTGCCGAGAGCCTTTGTTCTGAGGTCGATATACTTTCTCATTGTGGGAAGGCTATCTCTGATTGCGCTGCAAAGGCTATCGTAAACGCTTGTGGGCACGTTGCTTCCGAAAAGACCTGCCTCAAGCGCGCTCTTATATCCTCTTACTCTTGAATAGTAGCAATCGAACTTGATATGCGAGGAGTACATTACCGAGAAGGTGTTATTATATTTAAGATACTCTCCGAAGAAGGTATTGAATGCATTTTCTCTTAAAACTCTGTCTGTGCTCTCTCTGCAAGCTGTGAAATTACCGTGCGAAAGCTCGATCTCATTTCCCTTTGAATCCTTGATCTTGGGGAAGGTCATATCAACCTCGCAGAATGCATCGTAGATATCGGATGCAGTTCCCGAAACCTCTGCAAGAGGAGCAAGAAGCTTTTCCTTATCTGCATCAAGTGTGTGAAGCTTTCCTCTCTGAAGGTCGTTTATATACTGTGTATAAACCTTGACAGAGTCATTCTTCATATATTCTTCGATCTTTTCCTTAGAGATAGAAAGTATCTCGGGCTCGAAGAACGCCGATACAGTCATAGCCTTAACGGTAGCGCTGTGAACTGTAGCCCTTACCTTCTGCGCCTCTGTATCTCCTCCGTCCTGCGAGAAATACATAAAAGCATAAACGCTTGCCTTTTCAATTCTTTCCATCATTGCAAAATAAGTATCAAGCGCATTCTTGAAGGAGTCGAAGGATTCTCCGATCTTTCCCTCAAAGACAGCAACAGCAGGAAGAGCCGCCTCTATGTCGGCAACCTCCTTATAAAAATCCTCTTCCTTCTCAAAGAAGGGCGTGAGGTCCCACGTATATTCCTTTTGAGCTTCTTTTCTTGTTATCATTTTGGCTTCCGTCCTTTATTTGATTTAATTATTTACCTATCTTAGTTTTCTGCATCTGCAGATCTGTTCTCTTCTTCCTCGCGCAGATATTTTTCTTCAAGCTCGTTTATTTCACGAAGCTCGGCTTCTGCCTTCTCGGCTCTCATTCTGAGCTCTATTCCATATCTTAAGACAAGCACGAGAGCAAAGTACCCGATGATTGCAAGAGCGGCGTAAAGCAGATTAATTCCCGATCCCATCTGTACACCGAGCACTATCAGATATCCAAGCTCTGTAATTACGGGAGAAATTGCAACGTGCACGGCAATTCTGCTTGCAAGCTTTGCAACGTACTTGAGTGTTTCGATCGAGAATGGCTCGCAGGTCTTCATAAGCGAGTCTGCAAGCTCCTTAAGCGCCTTGAAAAGGAAGTAAAGTGTGATGAGCGGAGCAATCATAAAAAGCATAAGCGCTCCGAGCTTCTTCATGCTCATATCAAGCTTTACGTTCTGAACAAGCTCACCGTTTTCGTCGAAGAAATCAAGAAATTCAAGCACCTCGCTCCACGCCGAGTCGCCGAAGGTTCCGTTTATAACCTCTTTGTCAAGCTTCATTAGGATATCATATTCAAGCTCTACGCTCATTACCTGCGGAGTATAAATGAGCACGAGTGCCCCGACAAACATTGCTATCATTCCGACTATGAGAAGTATTGAAACGACTGTCGATATTATCGACGTAGCCTTTGCAAGACCCTTTATTACAACTACGTTTTTATTCAAGATATTACTCTCCCCTCTTGTTTCTGTTTCTTATTTTATCAAGAAGAGCCGAAAGACCCTTTTTTTCTTTGTTTTCGTAAAGCTCATCCTCATCGTCAAGGTCGATAACGTCCTCTTCCTCGCTGTCTGAGTCTTCGTTCACCGTTGTTCTTTTTATAATGAATATATCTGCACCCTTTATCTTATAGAGTCTGTATATAAGTATCACCAAAGCTATAAGAGCTATGCCGACAAGTGCCTCCCACAAATATCTTGACGTAAAGAAATTCCGTACAAGAGTGAGCGTATAAGAGGTCTTGCTTCGCGCAACCGATGCTCCGACTATAAGCTCAACGCTATCGACAAGCTCGCCGTTATAGTAAACGTCAGCCTTTCCGATAACACTTCCCTCGGTTATCGGTGCAACAAGATAATCCTTTGAAAGACCCCAGTTTACCGTAACCTCGTTTTCGATAGAAGCGTTCTTCGGAAGATAGACGTTAGATGCTCTTTTCGGAAGTATTATAACACTGTCGGCCTCGTTTCCGTATTTTACGGGAAGAGTGCCGAATATCTTTGCCGAAGAAAATACCTCCTTATAGGCAAAGCTCTTCGATGCCCACGAAAGGAGATCTCTTGCAACCGTGTAGCTATGAATATCAACTCCGTCATCGCTTCCTCCAAGCACTATGCAGAGGTAGGAATTGCCCGAAATATCGGCGGTTGCTACCACGCAGTAGCCCGATGCATCGGTAACGCCTGCATTCATACCGTTCACCGAGGTATTATAGTATTTGGTCGAATACCAGGTGGTTCTGAAATAGTTTCTGTTATAAACTCGCTTTCCAAGACAGTCTATCATATGCGACGGTGCCTTTGCGGCATCCATAAACTGCCCGTTTGTATAAAGCTCAAAGGCAAGAAGCGCAATATCTCCCGCGGTCGTTCTTGCAGAAGCCTCGTCAACTCCCGTGGGATTTGAATAGTAGGTGTGCGTCATAAGAAGCTCAGATGCTCTTTTGTTCATCATTTCAACAAAGCTCTGAACATCTCCTGCCACGTAGTTTGCAATTATCGTTGCGGCATCGTTGGAGCCTGCGCATACAAGCGCAGAAAAAAGATCTGAAAGTGTAGTGGACATTCCTGCCTTGAAGCCCGCGCCTCCCCCTTGATTCCCCTTGAGAAGCTCGCTTGTAATTGCAATCTTTTTACTGAAATCATCAATGTTTTCAAGTGCGATCAGGGCGGTCATCATTTTTGTGCTTGATCCGGGTGCTCTTGACGTTCCGGTATTCTTTTCATAAAGCACCTTATCGGTATTGAAACAGTAAAGATATGATACCGCCGCCGCAGAGGTGTCGGGTGCTCCGTCATCTGCCGATATAAAAAAAGGGCAAAGCATAGCAAAAATAAGAGTCAATGCAATTATCGCACCAAGTCTTTTCATACTACCTTCCCCCTTTTCGTGTTTTATATACCATTTAGCTCCTTTATCATTTCAAGAGCGCTTATTTTATCCCTTTCGATCTGCAGCGACAGCTCTGACAAATCGGCGAATTTTCTTTCGCTTCTTATTCTCCTTAAAAAAGCGACCTTTACCGTCTCTCCGTAAATATCGCCGATATCCCCGAAAATATGTGTCTCACTCATGAGCTCATCCTTGGGAAGAGTGGGATTTCTGCCGACGTTTGTTATTCCGAAATATTCTTTTTGATCATATACCGAAAGAGTCAGATAAACTCCCGCAGAGAGCGCAACCTTTTCGCTCGGATATTTAATATTGAGCGTGGGAAAGCCCATTTCTCTTCCCCTCATGTAGCCTCTTTCAACTCTGCCCTTTATCGAAAATGGCAGCGTAAGTATCTTTGCCGCCTTTTCGGTATCACCCGATGCTATAAGCTCTCTTACGTAGCTTGAGCTTACCGTGACTCCGTCAAAAATTATCCTCTCGGATATAAAGCAGCCGATATTTCTCTCTTTGCAGAGTCTTTTAAGCGTTTCGGTATCGCCCGAAGCTCCACGTCCAAAGCGGTAATTGAAGCCGCAGGTGAGATACACCGCTCCCATTCTTTTTAAGAGAGTATCAAAAAACTCAGTCGGCGAAAGATCTCTTATAGAATCAAAGCGAGCAACGAAAAGACAGTCTACTCCGAGAGAATCAAATATCTCTGCCTTTTCTCTGAAAGTGGTTATATCCCCCTTCATAGCATCGTAAAAAGTGAAAACGCCGAGAAGAGTGCCGTCGCCACGTCTGTGCTTTTCTTCTCTTGCCCTTTCGATAAGGCTTCTGTGGGCAACGTGAACACCGTCAAAGCGACCAAGCGCAACACAGCACGAGCCCGAGCATACTGCCTCCGGCTCTGTAAGATCTATGATCCTCATTTTGTGTCTTTTATCAGTTCTTTTCTATATAAGATGCAATGAGG
>JAFQWB010000091.1 GCA_017407725.1 Clostridia bacterium
ATTGCTTCTCTTAAGGATGCAATGCGATCCTCTCTTCCTTCGTCATCCTTGAGAATACCCTCAAGAAGGGTGAGAGTTGTGGCTCTTATTTCATCGCTCTCAAGACCCTCGCTTATATACGAATCGTTCATTCGCTCCTTGACCGAGTTATATATATAGGAATACATAAGAGCTATCTCCTCTCTTGAAAGGGGAGAGTCGTTTTTGTCGCTTATTTCAAGATTCTCTTCGGCAGGTGCTTCTTCTTCGGTGTTCTCGGCAGGAGCTTCCTCGGGAATTTCCTCGACTTCGATTTCTACGGGGGTAAACGCCTCGATACTAGCAAGAGAAACAAGTCTTGCAAAGGCGTAAAGACCGATAGAAGCTTCAACCGCAAAGTATGAGATCTGAATTCCGTCAGAGAAATATCCCGCTACGTTGAGAATTACAGAGGGAAGACCCGAAATGATGCAGAGCACCGACGTCATCATTGCGCTGATAACGTAAAGCGATTGCATGGGGCTGCCCGTGTAGAGTCTGAATTCCGCGTGAATGAAAAGAAGCGCAGAGCACATTGCCACGATAGAAAGAATTCGTCTGGGATCGCTCAGTATAACGCTCATATCGAAATAAACTCTGAGAGCGTAAAGTGCGCACCAGATAACGAAGGCGATTCCGAAAATTACCGACTTGTCCTTTGATATGAAATCTCTTGCAAAGTAAACTATTGCAAGAACCGATATTACTGCGCAGGCGGTATGTATAAGGGCTATTTCAGATCCGCCCGAGAGAATGTTTCTGAAGGTAAGGTGATCGTCAGACGATGCAAAAACAAACTGGAATATAGCGGTCAGAAGAAGAGAAAGCGATACGATCACACTTGCTGATCTTGTGAAAACGTCGATTTTCGGCATAGTGGTTTCGGGAAACGCCTTTTTGCCCATTGTGAAAAGGGTGGAAAGCGCGCTTATGAATGCCACTGCAAATATAAGGGGAATTATAAGCTCAATCGAGTTTGGCGCGCTGTGGTTAAAGCCGAAAAGCTCGGGATCATAATATTTTCCGAGCATTACCGAAAATGCGGCAGTTCCCACCGCCATAAGAGCGGCGGTAAACACAAGGTATATTCTATATAATGAAAGAGAGCTTTCTCTGTCTGTCATGTTCAGTATCCTTTCTTAAAAAGAATTGCTTTAGTGTGATAACGTACTACAGTATAATTATATATCCGAAAAGGGCAAAAAGCAATAGCTTTGCGGATTTTATTTGTATTTCTCGGCTTCTGTGCAGGCAAGAAGGTCGCATCTTTCGTTATACGGATGTCCTGCGTGACCCTTTACCCATACGTATGTAAGATCATGAGGCTCGGTAGCCTTGAGAAGTCTTTCCCAAAGCTCGGCATTTTTTGCCGCAGAGCCGTCAGCTCTTTTCCAGTTTCTTTTTTTCCATCCGAGAGCCCATCCCTTTTCAAGACCGTTTATAACGTAGGATGAATCCGAGGTAAGTGTGATCCTGCACGGCTCTTTAAGACATTCGAGGGCATTTATGACGGCGAGAAGCTCCATTCTGTTGTTGGTAGTCTCTCCTTCTCCGCCTGAGATGACCTTTTCCTTTCCCAAATAAACGAGAATTGCGCCCCAGCCGCCCGGACCGGGGTTGCCCTTGCAGGCGCCGTCTGTATATATATAAACGTGTTTTTTCATATTGTTATTATCCTTTGCAGATGTCAGTAAGAAAATTTTCTGATAATATCCGTGTTGACAGAGCCTGCTCTTTCAAGGGTTACAAGACCCTGATAAATAGAAAGATTGGTGTCAGCCTTTTTGTAAAGTCCGCTTATAAACGAAATAAGAGTTTTCGGGGAAATGCTCTTTTTCGCACTTTTTATAAAAGCAGAGAGAATGGGTGAGATTATATCTCTTCTTGCTCCCGAATAGAGAAGCAGAGAATAAAGAGTGTCGCCGCTTACGTATTCTTCACCCTCAAATACGTGTGAGCCGATGGTTATCGGAGTGTCGAACACGGGGCGGATACCGCCTATTTTATCGGTAAGCTCACTCACAAGAGAAAGAGGCATTGAAATATATTTTGCACATATGCCGCTTTTTCCGAGAAGGGCGGCAGCGGCGCTCTCACCCTTTTTATCGGAGTTTTCGTATCTTTGCGAAATATAGGAAAAAAGCCCCGAATCTATATACGAAAGCTTCTTTCCTGCGCTCTCAAGAAGACACAGAGAGAGGACCTCGCCCTCGTTTTCAATTATCACAAGAACGTTTTCACCGTACGAAACAGAGGCATCGGATGCAATTTGCGAAAAATCGGAATCTTCCTTTTTCTCCAGCTTATATTCGTATCCCATAAAAAGAGGTACTGTCAGAGCGGCAATTAAAAGAAGGATCGCGAGCTTTATTAATTTTTTCATATCTTCCTCACAAAAATTGTTTTGAAGATATTATTGCCGCGCTTTTCTTTTTATATTCTATTTAAGATCTGTCGTAAGAAGCATATCCATACTTAAAAGGAAAAGAATGTCGCAGTCTGTGTCGATATTATCAAGTATTTCCTTTGCGCTTCCCTTTGACAAAAGAGCAGAGGGAGTTCTCACGTCTATAAGAACCGCCTCGCTGTAGCCTTTCATAAGAAGGGGCGCAATGCTTCTTGTGAACGAATCTCTGAAGATGATAAGCCGTCTTTCTGCCTTTGCATTTTCGTTCTTTATAATAATTATATTGTTTCCGAGACTTTTGTCAAGTACCTCGCCCTTCATAAAAATATTATAAAAATCAGATGACGTGTTTTCATCGGAAATATCGTAAAGCTCTCCGATTCCGTTTTTGTAAATTACTTTGAGAGAATCAATTGTGTCTGAGGAGAGAAGGTTTACCTCCTCCGGCGCACTTTTAAGCGAAGCCTGATATGAAAGCGAGCCGACAAAGTCGCCTGCCTTAACAGGGCGAAGCTCGTTTTTTTCTGTGATCATGCTCTTCATAGCTCTGTTTATCAGATTTGCCGTTGGAAGGATATTTTCGCATCTCCAGTGAATGTCTGTGAGATAATACGATTCTATCGAAAGTGAAGAGTAAATATCTATCAAGGCGAGGCGATCATCGGCATTTTTCAGATATTCAAGGGTTGATTTTGATGAAAGGGAGGGGAGATCGGCAAGCTCCGACTTTGATGGAATTATCGATATATACAGATTGTCGCACCCATCAAGATATCGCTTGCAGACCGTGGATATATACTCTTTTGCATTTGCGATCCTTTCGGTGTCATAGGGATAATAAAGCCTTATTATGTTATCATCCTTAACTGCAAAGTCGCCGCTTCTTGAAATCGATATAAAGTGCCTTTCAAATGCGCTTTTAAGCTCTCTCAGATTATCTCTTAAAAAAAATTGATCCTTTGCCGCACACTCGAGCGCGTCTGAGGGTGATGAGTCCTTTAGTGCAGATGCCGAAAAGGTGGTAAGCGCTCTTTTTTCGCTTTCCGAATAGCTTCTTTGCGGAAGAATGAGATTTATCGCAAGCGCGGTGAAGATAAAAACAACAAAGACGACAAAGGTTATTTTGTCTGACAGATTTTTCATTAAACAAGGTCTCCTTTTATCAGAAATTTGCGTAAAGAAGAGGAGTAAAGCTTCCGCTTACCGAAAATGCGGTGCACAAAAAGAGCGATAAAAGAACAAGCAGAGGCTTTGCAACAAGATCAAAATATGCAACCCTTTCATAAAGAAGCCCGAATAGCTTCTTTATCAGGGGAGTTGCTCCTACCGAGGAAATAATGAGCAAAAGGAAGGAGCCCTTAAGATAGTAAAGCGATACGTCGGAAAAGATCCCCGCTCTGCCGCTGAGGATATAAAGATCGGAAAGAAAAGACGAGAGCGACTCCGATGAGAAAATAAGAAAGCCAAAGCTTACGGTGAGAATAAGAGAAACGTGTGACACAAAAGAGGGAAGCTTTATTTTTGAAAAGACGTATTTTTCAAAAATAAGGATCACACCGAAATAGATTCCCCACAAAAGAAAAGGAAG
>JAFQWB010000092.1 GCA_017407725.1 Clostridia bacterium
GATACCTTTGACCAAGCCTTCTCCTGGGGAGAAGGTGGCGCGGCTCTGCCGTGACGGATGAGGAGATACAGAACAATTCTGCACGATTAAATACTCTGTGTCTATACCGAATACTTCGAAGTGGAGGCAACATACACGTGTCATCCTGAGCGTAGCGAAGCGGAGTCGAACCCGAAGGGCGACACGAAGTGTCGGGATCTACGATGGATGTCTGCCACTCCGTTTTTTGTAGATCCCGAATAGTGCAGAGCACTATTCGATCCTCGCTTTGCTCGGATTTCGACTGCGCGTCGCATTCACTCCGCTACGCTCAGGATGACACAATGGGGAAGGCTTCACTTCGTTTTCTGCGCTGTACTACACCATCCCACCATACCTAGTAGGGGCGGAGCGCGTAGCCCGTCTTACTATATATGCACTCTGAACAAGCCCACTCGCCGAAGTATTCGTCAACAAAAAAGATAGAATGTTGACAGTATGTAAACAAAATGCAAACTAATAGAAAAAAGGTTGAAAAAAGGAAAAAAGAGGGTATAATTAGATTAGGTGCATAGCTGAATTTCGTAGATGCGATAAGGGAAAACGAATCTTTAACTGTGTGCCGCAAAATAAATTATATCAGCCGCAAAAATGCGGCAAAAACGTTCTTGTTATAAGACGGAGGTGTAAATTATGAGACCGGGATTCTATAGAAATCCATTAATTTCTGAGGCAGAGGGCGGACTTACGTGCGGTGACCCTTTTGCAATGCGATTTGACGGAAAATATTATCTTTACTGCAGCGCAAGAGGCGACGGAAGGGTATACTGCCAGACATCTACAGACCTTGTACACTGGACAAGAGGAGAGTCTTGCATACCGCTTGACGAGATCCCCACAATAACCAGCGAGCACGGTCACTACGGAGTAGGTGTTGCTTATGCGCCCGAGGTTACTTATTATAACGGAAAATTCTATATGGTTACGTCATTCGGCGGAACAGGACACAGAACTCTTGTTGCCGACAGACCCGAAGGTCCTTTCAAGAGAAAGACCGAAAACTGGGGACAGCATATTGACGGAGACATTTTTATTGACAACGACGGAAAATGGCGCTTCTATTCGGCTGACGGAAGAGGCATAAAATATTTCGATATGGTATCGCCCATAAATATCGATCCCGATTCTCTCGGTCTTACCGGCGCAATTATTGACGACGGATGGAACACCTGGACAGAGGGCTCTATGATCGTTTATCACGACGGAACCTACTTCCTTACTTATACGGGTAACCACGTTTGCTCAAACTCCTACAGAATCGACTATGCCATAAGCCACGACGGACCCACAAAGTTCACAATGGCAAAGAAGAATCCTCTTCTTATAAGCTCTGACGTCAAGGGTCACACACACGGTACGGGTCACTCTTCAAGCGTAAAGGGCCCCGATCTCGACTCTTACTATATCGTATATCACGCAATGAGCGACAGAGGAAGAACTCTCAATATCGACAGACTCTACTTCAACGGAGATATGCTTGAGGTTATGGGTCCGACAACAAACGAGACTCCCATCTGCGCAATGCCCAAGATCTATTCGTTCTTTGAGAATCCTGCTGAAAAGGAAAAGTTCGAGGGAATGAAGAACGGCAAGTTCGAGATTCGTGACGGCGTTCTCAGAATAGGCAAGGAAAACGATGATATCGTTCTTGCAAAGGATGAACTTTCCTCCGATTACTATACGATCGAGCTTACCACAAAGTCGCTTGCAAAGGGCGGCAAGGCAGGCGGCGTATTCAGCTACAAGGATGAAAATAACTACGGATACGCTATGTTTGATACAACAGAGCAGACTCTCGTCGTAGGCTTCAAGAAGGACGGAGAGGATACCGTATTTACACATCCGCTTGTTAAATCCTTCGATGAGGATTACGATTTCTATGAGATCCAGGCTATCCAGATAGAGAAGAAGGGCGATGCCTTCACATTCTTTGTAAACGACAGAGAGCTTTGCAAGCATAATTTTGAAATGGACGGCACAAGAGTCGGTGTTATCACAGAGGGACTCTGCGCACTCTACAGCTATTTCGGAGCAACTCCCAACGTATCGGGAACCTCTCATAAGGATCACTACAAGCCGATCTCTGCAGAGGCAGGAATCTTCCTTGGTGTTCACTGTGTTGAGAGAGATACAAAGAGCGGCTTTATCAAGGAAACAAACGAAGAATATCTCGTTGCCGAAAACGGAAGAAAGTATACCTACAAGGTGAACGTTGATGCACAGACATCCTTCGACATCGCTTTGAGATACAGAAGCAAGAAGGGTGCTAAGGTTACCGTTTACGTTGACGATCAGCCGAAGTGCACGCTTGAGCTTGCACCTGCAAAGGATTTCAGAACCGAGATCTCAAGAGAGCTTGGTACAATAAGACGCGGACTTCGCACTCTTGCTCTTGAATTTGAGGGAGATGCTGATATTCTTTCGGTAGAATCGATGCCCAACGAGTATACAACCTATATTGACGATCTTGCAAAGGTCGAAAACTATCCTATCCAGAGATACAAGGACGGACCCGAATGGAAGGTTGAAAACGGAGCAATAATCGCTCAGAACGCGGGCAAGAGAACCTACGGCACAAGAAACTGGGGCGACTATGAGGTAAGCTTCGATATGAAGCTTGAAAACGGCGAGACAGCCCTCGGAGTGCTTGTAAGAGCTCTTAATCCCTGTATTGCAACCCTTTTGAGAGGCAATCTTGAAACTTACGAAAATATCGAGGAGGCAAGAAGATGTCTTAACTGGTTTGAGGGATACAGCGTTGATTTCTCCAAGGACGGAGTTGTTATAAAGAAGTGCACCTTCGATTCCACAGACCTTGCGGAGGCGTTCATCGGAATAGAGATCGGCAAGACCTATAAGGTTAAGGTAGTATGCAAGCTTGATACGATCAGCGCATATATCGACGGCAAGAAGATCGTTGAATATACAGATCCCGATCCGTACATTCAGGGAATGCCCGGATTCAGAAGCACTATGGGCAGAGCGATCATAACGAACGCGAGCGTAAAGGGTGTCTGAGAAATGTAAATAAATTGTTAAAAGTGATTCAATCCTTTTGACAAATTGAAATGTTGTGATATAATGATAGTCGCGGTATGTTGCGACTTGACAATATACGCATAATCGGAGGCTCGGTAAAGGGGTTTCACCGTCCCTTCTCTTAGCTTCACGAAATAATAATACAGAGGTGAAAGAAATGCTTGAAAAGGAACTTAAGCAGCAGATCATTGCTGAGAATGCAGTACACGAGGGTGACACAGGATCTCCCGAGGTACAGATCGCTATTCTTACAAGAAGAATTGCAGATCTCACAGAGCACCTTAAGGCAAACCACAACGACCATCACAGCCGTCGCGGAATGCTCAAGATGATCGGTAAGCGCCGCGGACTTCTCAACTACCTTCAGAAGAAGGACATTGAGCGTTACCGTGCTATCGTAGAAAAGCTCGGCATCAGAAAGTAATCAAAAAGGCTCAGGGCTGCCGCATACGCGTCAGCCCTGAATTCTATCCCACAAAAAAGCGGAAACGGAAAGAATAGTGAATAACGAAAGGAGCATATCGGTTGTATTTCCGCTAAGACCGAATAAAAGTGAAATATTATGGGTATGAAGGATTTGCTTTTTTCGCTATTCAATATTCATACGTCTTCCGCAGAAAATAATGAAGAAAACGGAGGAAAAACAATGTTTGAGAATTTTAAGGTTTTTGAAACCACACTTGCAGGCAGACCTCTCGTAGTAGAGACCGGCAAGATGGCAGGCCTTGCAAACGGCTCCTGCCTTATCAGATATGGTGACACAGCCATTCTTGCAACAGCAACAGCATCGGCAAAGCCCCGTGACGGAATCGACTTCCTTCCCCTTTCGGTTGACTTTGACGAGCGTCTTTACGCAGTAGGAAGAATCCCCGGCGGATACCTTCGCCGTGAGGGCAGACCTCCCGAGAAGGCAATCCTCACAAGCCGTGTTATCGACCGTCCCATCCGTCCCCTTTTCCCCAAGGATCTTCGTAACGACGTTTCCCTCTCTCTTACGGTAATGTCCTACGATCCCGACTGCTCACCCGAGATCACCGCTATGATCGGTGCATCCATCGCCCTTTCCATTTCCGATATTCCGTGGAACGGCCCCATCTCAGGCGTATTTATGGGTCTTGTTGACGGCAAGCCCGTGGTCAACCCCACAGAGGCTCAGAGAGCTGTTTCCGACCTTGAGCTTACAGTTGCTTCTTCTATGAAGAAGGTAGTTATGATCGAGGCAGGCGCTAACGAGGTTCCCGATGACGTTATGTTCGACGCTATTATGGTAGCTCACAAGGAAAATCAGGGCATACTTGAATTTATCAACGCCATCGTTGATGAGATCGGCAAGGAGAAATTCGAATACCCCTCCTGCGAGCTTGATCACGAGATGTTCGATAAGATCTTTGATTTCTGCGAGAAGGACGTTATGGTTGCTCTCGATACCGACGACAAGACGGTTCGTGATGCAAGAATGTTCCCCATCAAGGAAGCGATCCTTGAGAAATTTACAGAAGAATATCCCGAGCTTCCCACCCTTATGGAGGAGCTTGTATATAAGATCCAGAAGAAGATCGTTCGCCGTTGGTTGCTTGTTGACAAGAAGAGAGTTGACGGCAGAAGCATGAACCAGATCAGAGGTCTTGCCGCTGAGGTCGACGTTCTTCCCCGCGCTCACGGCTCGGGTCTCTTCACCAGAGGTCAGACTCAGGTTCTTACCGTTGCTACTCTCGGTACTCTCTCCGAGGCTCAGATGCTCGACGGAATCGACAGCGAAACTTCCAAGAGATATATGCACCACTACAACATGCCCGGCTTCTCCACAGGTGAAGCTAAGGCAGTAAGATCTCCCGGTCGCCGCGAGATCGGTCACGGCGCTCTCGCTGAACGTTCTCTCGTTCCC
>JAFQWB010000093.1 GCA_017407725.1 Clostridia bacterium
GCGAGTCCTCTCATAAATTTGTTCAGTTTCATAATTTTTCTCCTTGTTGTCATTAATATTTGATGTTTTCCCTTTGGCAGATCTTTTATCTGCAGACACTGTTTCCACTTCTTCTATAATTTCCATCGGACTCACCGCCTTTCTGCCTATCTTCTCACCTTTATTTTATCACTCTATGTTTTTTTGTCAAGTATTTTTAGGGATTTTTGTGCATTTTGCCAAAAAGATTTGGGATAAAAAAAGACCTGCCTTAAAGACAGGTCTTAATTGTTTTATCGGTTTGCAAGAATTGCATCTATCTCGTCAAGCTCTTCTTTTGCAAGGGTCATATTGTCAAGCGCGCGAACGTTCTCGATCACCTGCTCAGGCTTTGAAGCGCCGATAAGCGCAGACGTAACCGTCGAGTCACGAAGCGTCCACACAAGCGCAAGCTGTGCAAGAGTCTGACCTCTTCTCATTGCCACCTCGTTAAGTGCGCGAACAGTTCTTAAGAGATTCTCATTTATATCCGAGGGACGTAAAAATCTCGGGTCATGTGCCGCGCGCGAATCTGCGGGAATGCCGTCAAGGTATCTGCCAGTAAGCTTTCCGCCTGCAAGAGGTCCGAAAGCCATTATGCCGACTCCCTCGTCTTTAAGAAGATCTGTAAGTCCGTGCTCAATGCCTCTGTTAAGCATTGAATAGTTGGGCTGATGGATAAGCATATGCATTCCCATGCCCTTCATACATTCAATTGCTCTCTTTGCCTGCTCGGGGTTATAGTTTGATATTCCCGCATAAAGAGCCTTTCCGCTCTTGACTATATCGTAAAGAGCACATACCGTTTCCTCGATGGGAGTCTGATCGTCGGGTCGGTGGTGATAGAAAATATCAACGTAGTCAAGCTTCATTCTCTTAAGCGACTGATCGATGCTCGCCATAAGATATTTTCTTGATCCGTTGTTTCCGTAAGGACCCTTCCACATATCGTATCCCGCTTTCGTGGATATGATAAGCTCGTCACGGTAAGGACGGAAGTCTCTTTCCATATGAATTCCGAAATTTCTTTCAGCCTCTCCGTAAGGAGGTCCGTAATTGTTCGCAAGATCAAAATGTGTAATTCCGTTATCAAAAGCTGTGCGAAGAATCTGTTGCTGTACCCCAAACGGCGTTATATCGCCGAAATTGTGCCAAAGACCGAGCGAGATCGCAGGAAGGAGAAGTCCGCTTCTTCCGCATCTTCTGTACGGAATTCTTCTGTAGCGCTCCTCGTTTGGCACATAGTTCATGTACTGATCGTAGCTCATAATTCCTCCGAAAAAGTTTTATATTATTCTGCCTTTGTCCAAAGATCCTTGCAGACCTTTTTCTCAAGTGCCTCAAGCCCTTCCTTGATATGAAGAAGCTTAAAGAGATAGAATCTCACAAGGTCGATTGCCGAGCATACGAGATAAAGCGCAAGTGCCGCGCCGATAACGGCAAGTGCAAGCATAAAAGGAGATAATTTTCCTATTTCGGTGCAGCTGTTAAGCATGAATTTGCCCCAGGTAAGCGGATGAACGTGGATAATATAAACGCTGAAGGCAAGAGGCGACATAAAGCCAATTACCTTTGCGAGGGGCTTTAATTTAAGCTTCGAGAAGCCTATAAGCAGACAAATTCCGTTAAGAAGGATGGTAGGCGAGGTATAGCTTACGAGATTTCCTCCGCCCTCGACCTCAAACATGCAAAGGAAGGTAAGAAGCGATGAAAGAAGGAATAATATGAAAAACCACACCGCGTGAACGTTTTCAAAGCACTTATACTTTGAAATATATGCTCCGATCACGTAAACGACCGAAAGCCATACGGCATTATATCCGCCCGACGTCCAGAAAACGTCTCCCACGGGATTTCCGAATATATTAAGCTTGAACACTAAAGGAAGAACCGAGAAGATTATCACAAGAGCGGCAATTATTGCCCTCATCTGGCGTCTTGGAAGCTTATCGACCGCAATATTCATAAGAGGTGTAAAGAAGAACATACAGAAATATGCGGTGAAATACCAATACTGGCTCTTCATTACCGGGAAGAAAGCCGCAAAGATCTGCTCTTTACCCACAAGATCGGGATAAAAAATTCCGAAAATCAGCGTCGTGAGTCCCGTATAGAAGAAGACCTGAAGCCAAAGATAAATGATGTTTGAGTATTTGAATTTTGACTTTATTCCGACGTAGCCCGATATAGCCGCGTAGCAGTTTACCGCACAGAATGCAGCAATTTCAAGAAACCACGCAACCTTATACGCATTAAAGGGAGTGTGCTTACCCGCCTCGCTTATAACTCCGCCCTGCCCGAGAACGTGCAGAACTGCAACGAGTATCATTGATACCGTTCTTAAGAGATCTATTCCGTAATTTCTCTCTCTTTTAACCGAAAGCTCCTTTGTCATAAAAAACCTTTCCGACCTGTTTTGATCTTTATAAGTTGCGGCAGGGCATCTTCCCTTCCGTATCTATAAGTATACATATAAACACCCGTTTTGTCAAGTTTTCTTTCATTCTTATCTTATTAAATCCCAAAAGTATACAAAAAATTAAGAATAACGTGCTAAAATGCGGTAAGCCGAAAAAAGCTTCTTGACTATCGGTGGTTATAATGATATAATAGTAAAGTAGAAAAAGCGGCGATTAAAAAAGAAAATTCTCTTTCTATATGCCGCAAGGAAGGAAAAAATCATGAAAAAAATAATTTCACTTATACTTATATTCACTCTCGCACTCTCTTTTGCAGCCTGCAATAAAAAAGATCCTACGGGTGATATCATTCCTACCGGAATGAAGCTTGCTTCAAATCCCGAGCTTTGCGAATATTCGCTTTTCGTTCCCGAAGGCTGGATAGTTGACATACAGACAAGCCTTACAAGTGCAAGAGTCGGCGAGACAGACTCATCCTCTCTTTCGGTAAGCGCATTCACAAACGCTTCTATCCCCGAATCTGACGATATGCTCACAAAATACTGGGAGAGCTACACAGAGGACCTTAAGTCTGTCTTTGACAAAAAGGATGACGGCTCGTCCACCTTCACACCCTCTGAGCCCGAAACCATAACTCTTAAAAAGGGCGAAAAGAAGGTTGCGGCTATCAAGGTAACCTACACCGCTTCTCTTTCGGGAACAGAGCTTAAGTATATCCAGGTAATTTCATACGATAACGCGTATTTCTATATCATGACCTTCACAACAACACCCGACGGCTTTGCAAAGAATATCGACGACTTTAACAGCGTTATTGCAAACTTCACCTTCGATAACTGATGGCAATGATATATCTTGACAACAGCGCAACTACCGCGCTTTCTGAAATTTCAATAGAGAGGCTTAAAGAGGGGTATGAAAAATTCGGCAATCCCTCTTCTCTTCACTCTGCAGGTCTTGAAGCCGAAAAGCTTATAAGATGTGCAAGAGGGGAGCTTTTATCGGCTCTCGGAATAAGAGACAGCTCGGAATATACCGCAATATTCACATCGTCGGGCACAGAATCTGACAATCTTGCCATTCTCGGCACTCTGAGAGCCAAGAGCTTCAGATTCACCCCTCGCATAATCACAAGCGAGGGCGAGCACGCCGCCGTAAAAATGTCTCTTGAACAGGCAAAAAAGGAAGGTGCCGAGATAGTCACTCTTAAAACCACGGGCGGCACTATAGATAGGGACGAGCTTGCTTCTCTTGTAAACGAAAGAACCGTACTCGTTTCGATAATGACGGTAAACAACGAAACGGGTGCTCTTTACGATATAAAAAATCTTTTCTCGCTTGTAAAGAGAATAAATCCGCAGACTATTACACATACTGACTGTGTGCAGGGATTTCTGAAGATCCCCTTCTCGATGCCCTTGTCGGGTGCAGATATGCTGACGGTGAGCGGACACAAGATACACGCGCCCAAGGGCGTCGGTGCTCTTGTAGTTAAAAACAGTATAATCAAATCAAAAAGGATAGTTCCCATAATTCACGGCGGCGGTCAGGAGGGAAACCTCAGATCGGGAACCGAGAACGTTGCCGGAATATACGCACTCGGAGGTGCGGCTAAAGAAGGAAGCGCATCTGTATCGGCGTTTTATGAAAAAGCCGCTCGCTTAAGAGAGATCTTCATAAATACTCTCGGCGATACCGCAAGGATCAATACGCCAAAAGAATACGCTCCTCACATAATCAGCGTCACCCTGCCCTCCATAAGAAGTGAAACAATGCTTCACTATCTTTCATCAAAGGGCGTATATATTTCATCGGGCTCTGCCTGCTCCTCAAATTCGGGACATAAGAGCACCACTCTTCTTTCCTTCGGTCTTTCTCCAAGGGAGGCGGATTCTACGATAAGAGTCAGCCTTTCGGAGTACACCACCGAATCCGAGGTTATTTTTGCCGCAAACGCCATCAAGGATGGCTGCGGCAGCCTTGCAAGAGCCTAAACAAATAAAATAAGGAAGACAGACTTATGAAAATAGCATTTTACGACACAAAGCTCTACGACCGTGAATCCTTTGAAAAAAAGGGCGAGGAGCTTGGCATTACCTTCAAGTTTTACGAGGACAAGTTAAACGTTGATACCGCCACACTTGCAAAGGGATGCGACGGAGTATGCGTTTTCGTTAACGACGACGTAAACGAAAAGGTAATAGACCTTCTTTACGAAATGGGCGTAAAGCTCATTGCTCTCAGATGCGCAGGCTACAACAACGTTGCAATAAAGCACTGCTACGGAAAGCTTCACGTTGTAAGAGTTCCCGCATACTCTCCCTACGCCGTTGCCGAGCACGCCATGGCTCTTCTTCTCACCTCTATAAGAAGAATTCACAAGGCGTATATAAGAACGAGAGATTTCAACTTCAGCCTTAACGGAATGACAGGCTTTGATCTTTACAAAAAGACGGTCGGCGTCATCGGAACGGGTAAGATAGGAAGGGTCTTTATAGACATCTGCAAGGGATTCGGCATGAACATACTTGCATATGACAAGTTCCCGTCTGACGATCTTGACGTAAAGTACGTTTCTCTTGAAGAGCTTTACAGAGAAAGCGACGTTATATCATTCCACTGTCCTCTCACCGAGGATACCTATCATATGCTCGACGCAAAGGCTATTGATAAGCTCAAAAAGGGAGTTGTTATTATAAACACCTCAAGAGGTGCGCTTATCGATGCCGAAGATCTTCTTGCAGGAATCAAATCAAGAAAGATCGGCGCCGCTTGTCTTGACGTTTACGAGGAAGAATCCGACTTCTTCTTTGAGGATCTTTCGGGTCACATTCTTGACGACGATACTCTTGCAAGGCTTATTTCAATGCCCAACGTAATAGTTACCTCGCATCAGGCATTCCTTACACGTGAGGCGCTTGACAACATTTCTTCAACCACTATAGACAATATTTTCACCGTTCTTTCGGGAAAGGTATGCGACAACGAGATCTGCTACAGATGCTCACAAGAGGGTAAATGTAACAAGAAAAGAAACGTTCCCTGCTTTTAAGCAGCTTAAAAAGCCATGAATATTCTCGTTGCTATAGATTCATTCAAGGGAAGCCTTTCGTCAAGACTTGCGGGAGAAGCTGTTAAAGAAGGATTTCTTCTTGCAGACCCCTCCCACATCATTACGGTGGCATCTGTTGCCGACGGCGGAGAGGGAACGCTTGACGCCATAACAGGCGACAAAGGAAGCATAAAAAGCGCAGAGGTGCTTTCACCCACACTAAAAAAAATAAACGCACGCTTCGGAATTGAAGGCGAGCGATGCGTGATAGAATCTGCCGAGGCGATAGGTCTTACCCTTCTTTCAGAAAATGAAAGAGATCCCGAAAAGACCTCAACCTTCGGTCTTGGTCAGCTTATTGCGGCGGCAATAAATATGGGTGCGCGCGATTTCATAATAGGAATAGGCGGAAGCTCAACAAACGACTGCGGAATCGGAATGCTTTCGGCTCTCGGTTACGAATTTTATAATGCAAAGGGAGAAAGGCGTATCCACGGCGCATCGGCGCTTGCGGATATTGCTTACATAAAGAGCGATAAGGTTATAAAGGAGCTTCCCAAATGCTCGTTCACGGTTGCCTGCGACGTTGACAATCCGCTTTGCGGTGAAAGAGGCGCATCGCATATTTACGCCCCTCAGAAGGGCGCATCGCACGACTCGGTTCTGAGAATGGATGAGAGTATGGAGAAATTTGCAAAGCTTTGCAAGGATTTTTTGCCCTCGTCAGACAAGGATCTTCCCGGTGCGGGAGCGGCAGGCGGACTCGGCTTTGCCTTCACCTCCTTCCTCGGAGGAAGACTGAAGAAGGGCATTGACGTCGTGCTTTCTGCGATCAACATCGAAGAGAAGATCAAGGCCTGCGACCTTGTCATTACGGGAGAGGGCAGACTTGACTATCAGAGTGCAAACGGAAAAACTCCTATCGGCATTGCATCTCTTGCAAAAAAGCACGGAAAGAGAGTCATCGCCGTCTCGGGATGTATCGGCAAGAGTGCAGAGGAGCTGAACGGTCTCGGAATTGACGCATTCTTCCCCATTCTTCGCTCGATCACAAGCCTTGAAGAGGCAATGGATATCGAAAATGCCTATGAAAACCTTAAAGCCACGGCATACCAGGTGGCAAGACTTATACATATCTATACGTAATAAAATACCGACAACCGCCACGAAGGTTGTCGGTATTTTTGTTTTTTTGCTATTGAAAAGATATTTCTTTTCTGCTATAATCATCATATGGTTATATATTCTCTGATTTTGAGGAGGAAAATATGAAAAAGACGCTCTTAGCTTCACTCACCTTCTTGGCTCTTGTCACTCTGCTTACGTCGGGATGTAAGGGGGACACGCCAACAACCTCACAAAGCACCACCGTCACCTCACCCGAGGTTCAAATCACAAGCACGGCGGTAACCACCGTACCAATAACTAAAGTCAACAAGGAGCCGACTATGGGAAATCCTTTATATGCAGAAATGTGGCGCCCAAGCTACCACTTCACAACAAAGAAAAGCTGGATAAACGACCCTAACGGACTTACCTACTTCAAGGGCGTTTACCATATATACTATCAGACAAATCCCGGAAGCAACCTGAACGGAAATATCCATTGGGGACACGCGACCTCAAACGATCTTGTTCACTTTACAGAGCATTCTCCCGTCCTCTTCCCCGATTCAAGCGGTCATATGTGGTCGGGAACAACCTTTGTTGACAGCGAGAACAGATCGGGACTCTTTGACGGCAAGGAGGGCGGCGGAATTATTGCCGCATACTCGACAAGCTCGCAGAAAATAGGCATTGCTTATTCTGACGACGGCTTCAAGTTCACAAAACTCGGAATTGTTATAGACAATACAAGCATTAAGGATTTCCGTGACCCCAAGCTCTTTTATGACGGTATATCGAGAAAATGGACAATGGTCGTTGCGGGCGGTAAGGTTCGATTCTATCAGTCATCAGATCTGAGAAGCTGGACTTTAGCATCCGAAAACGAGATATACCGAATGCCCCGACTTCTTCCCTCTCAAAATAGAAGGAACAGACACCGAAATGTGGGTTCTTACCTGCGCGGGCCGTCACGCCTTTGTTGGCGAATGGAACGGAACAAGGTTCATACCAAAATCCTCTCAGATACCTCTCAACTACGGCCCCGACAGCTATGCAGGAATAATCTTCTCTGCCGACAGAGAGGACAGAACACTTATGCTGAGCTGGATGAACAACTGGCAGTATACTCAGCCTGCAGACGGAATCTGGGCAGGAGCGAACACCCTTGTTCACTCGCTCTCTCTTGTAAAAAAAGGCTCTTCATACAGAATCATTCAGACTCCCGTAAAGGAATACGAGTCTATCTACGGTGACAAGCCCGTAAGCGTTGAGAACTACACCTATAAAGGTGAAAATCCCTTTGCAGCGGTAAATTCGCAAAGCTACGTGCTTAAAATGCAGATTGACCTTACGCAGAACAGGGATTTCACTCTTAATTTCTATGACGGCAGCAATGATAAGGTAACTCTTTTCTGCGATGCATCTGCGAAAAAAATAACGCTCAACAGATCGAAGAGCACTCTCGGAATAGATCTTATGAAGAATCATTACCCCGAATATTCCTTCACTCTCATGGGCAGCTACATCAAAAACGGCATTCTCGACCTTGAAATATACGTTGATAGCTCAAGCGTAGAGGTGTATGCCCTCGGGTATTCTCACGTTCTCACCCTCAGAACACAGCCGATGACCTCAAGCAGATCTCTTTCGATAACCGCTCAAAACGGACTTGTTATAAAGAGCGCATCGGTAACTCTTCTTGATAACATACACTTTGAGGATACAGACTCTGTTGATGCGGTACACCTTTCAAAAACAGAGATAACTCTGACAAAGGATAACGCCGAAGGTGAATTTGTAAACGTTTTCGCCTACAACAGTAAAAAGGGCTTCACGGCTGAAAGCGCAAACACCAAGATCGCCGAGGTAACTCTTACCGACGGCGGAATAAAGGTGATCGGCAAAGGTGTGGGAAGCACTTATATAAAGATCACCTCGGGATCGGTCTTTGTAAAGCTTTCTGTAACCGTTGTCGAAAAGGACAGCTTCTATTCCGAGCTTGACAACTTCACGGTAAGCGGCGGAACTCTTACAAAGGGATACGAGGGATATACTATCAAGAGTGGCGGCGGTGACGCCTTTGCACTTTCAGATACCTTTGCCTCCGACTTTGAGCTTTCTGCAGACGTGAGCTTCCCCAAGAATAACGGAGCGGCGGCTCTCTGCTTCAGAGCATCCGATCTTCAGAATTTCTACTGTCTGTGCCTTGACAGATCAAGCGGAGTTGTTAAGATCTGGACAAGAAAAAACGGAACTGTTACCGATATAAAGACCGTCACCTTTGCATATAAGAAAAACGCGGTATATTCGGTCAGGATCGAGACTGTGGGAGATCAGCTTATCGCATTTATAGACGGAAAGCAGATCATAAGCATTACCGATACACGACATACAGAGGGCGTTGTGGGAATCAACGTTTTCAGCACCGAGGCACTTTTCAACAACATAAAATTCAGGTCTCTCGCATCTGAAGACAGCTCCTTCGACTCAATGATAGAAAGCTTTAAGCCTATTTACGGAAGTGTCGCAAAGACGGGCAAGGGCTTCTTCATCTCAAACTCATCGGGTGACGGATTTGCGGTCTCAAACGTTCTTGCACACGATTTCACATACAGTGCAGAAGTAACCGTATCAAGTAAAACCCCTGCGGCGGCACTTGTTTTCAGAATGAAGGATGCAGGCAATTTCTACTGCGCAACGATCGATATAGGAGCAAAAATAGTAAAGCTCTGGAAAAAGACCGATTCAACCGTAACAGTTGTAAAAACGGTAAACCTTGACCTTGAGTGGAATAGGGCTTACAAAATAACCGTAAGCACTTTGGGAAGCGAGATAACGATATCGGTTGACGGCAAAGAGGTCATTAAGGTAAACGACTCCTCGCACCTCTCAGGCTATCTCGGAATCAACGTATTTAACGGCTCCGCATATATAAACAACGTAGAATACGCGATTGTCAAGGAATAAACTTTCATAACTATACTCATAAAATTCGGCAGAGGTATTGTTCCTCTGCCGATTTTATGTTATAATAATGATATTGTACGCGTAAATCTATAAAAAAACGAAAGGAGCGTCTTATGAAGCCGATCACAAAGCTTATCCACTCTCAGATCTCTCTCTTAAAGCCGTTTATATCGACCTGCTCTCTCCAGACGGTAAGACTCGGTCAGGATAAAATAGGAAAGCTTATGTCAAGAGCTCACAGAGCCGACGTAACCTATGAGGATGTTAAAATAGGCTCCCTCGATGCCTCCTTTATAACTCCCAAGGATATAATTTCCCCGGGAATAATACTTTATCTCCACGGCGGAGGATATACGGCAGGCAACCTTGACTATGCAAAGGGCTTTGGAACTATACTGTCCGCAAAGACCTCTGTAAGAGTTCTTTGCCTTTCCTACAGACTTGCGCCCGAGAATATTTTCCCTGCCGCGCTTGACGACTGCTTTGATGCATATGCTTACCTTATCGCAAACGGATACCACTCCTCGCAGATAATTCTCTGCGGAGAAAGTGCGGGCGGCGGTCTTGTATACTCACTTTGCGAAAAGCTCTCGGCGGCTTCACGCCCCCTTCCTGCCGGAATAATTGCGATCTCGCCCTGGACAGACCTCACGCAAAGCGGCGAGTCATATAAGCTTAACAGAGATATTGACCCCTCAATGACACCCGAAAGACTCAAATACTTTGCAGACTGCTATCTTTACGGTGCAAAAGAGGATACAAAAAAGGAGCTTCATCCTCTTATTTGCGAGGATGAGGAAAAGGACAGAGAGAACAAGTCAAACCCTCTTATCTCTCCTCTTTTTGCAGATCTTTCAAAAACAAAAATGCCGCCCTCTCTCATTTTCGTCGGGGCAGACGAGATAATGCTTGACGACTCAAGACTTATGCACGAAAAGCTTCTTCTTGCAGGTCACGAAAGTGATATGACAGTCACCAAGGATATGTGGCACGGCTACGTGCTTTACAATCTCAAGGAAAACGATCACGATTTTGCCAAAATAAGATCCTTTCTCAAAAAGCATATTGCAGGTCAGAAAAAGCTCAGATGGATGACGCTTGACAACGCGGCAAAGATCTTCCCCGCTTCAAGAAGCAGAAGCTGGAGCAACGTTTTCAGAATTTCCGCAACCCTTTACGACGATATTGATATGAAAGCTCTTCACGATGCGCTTGACGTCACCGTAAGACGCTTTCCCTCAATTGCCGTAAGAGTCAAGACGGGTATGTTCTGGTATTACCTTGAGGAAATACCGAAGGCTCCCGATATTATGGAGGAAAAGGCGCATCCCCTTTCACGTATGCCCTTTGACGATATAAGAAAATGCGCCTTCCGTGTTATAGTTCACGAAAAGCGCATTGCGGTTGAATTTTTCCACGCGCTTACAGACGGAAACGGCGGTCTTGTATTTGTAAAGACACTTGTTTCGGAGTATTTATATCAAAAATATCACGTCAAGGTCCCCAAGGGAAACGGAGTTCTTGACAGACTTATGGAGCCGTCTGACAGCGAGCTTGAGGACAGCTTCAAGAAAAATGCAGGTCCCTTCCCCGCATCGAGAAAGGACACAGACGCCTTCAAGATATCGGGTGAAAAGGAATCTGACGGCTACAAGACCAACGTTACCTTCGTGCTTGAGCCCGACGAGGTCAAAAAGAGGGCGAAGGCTCTCGGCGTTACAGTCACCGCCTATATGGCGGCGGCACTCTCGCTTGCAACGCTGAATATTCAGAAGGAAAATGGAAGCAGAAAAGAAAGGTCAATGCCCGTAAAGGTGCTTATCCCAGTTAACCTTCGCAAGATCTTTAACTCGGGTACCTTAAGAAACTTCGTTCTTTACGCTAGTCCCTCGATCGATCCAAGGCTTGGCGAGTACACCTTTGAAGAGCTTTGCGAGATGATACATTATCAGATGAAGCTTCAGATAACCCGAAAGAATATGGCGGCTATGATAGCCACCAACGTAAACTCGGAAAAGCCGCTCATTCTGAAGATCACTCCTCTTTTTATTAAAAACGTGGTGATGAAGCTGATATTCAACGCGGTGGGAGAAAAGAAGTCCTGCTTCAGCTTCTCCAACCTCGGATTTGTGGATATGCCGAAGGAATTTACCGACAAGGTTGAGCGACTTGACTTCGTGCTTTCGGTTCAGTCAGCATCACCATACAACACCTCGCTTATAACCTACGGCGGAAAAATGAATCTCAATATTATTAGAAACATCAAGGAGCCCATCCTTGAGCGCGAGCTTTACAAGGTTCTTAAAGACCTCGGTCTTAGCGTAACTCTTGAAAGCAATACACGTGAAGAAACAAAGAAAGGAAGATAGGATGTACTGTATTAAATGCGGAGCAAGGCTCTCAGATAAAGAGGCGGTCTGCCCTCTTTGCAAGACTGCCGTATACCACCCCGATTATGACAGAGAAAGCCTCACGGGAAGCTATCCGAGAAAGGATTTCAAGTCGGAAGAGCTTTCACTTAAGGGAATTCTTTTCGTTATCACGGTTGTTTCGGCTCTTATTTTCATTCTTCCGGCTCTCTTTGAGCTTTGGGTCTACAAAAAAATAGAGTGGTCGGGATACGTCTCGGGAGGAATAACATTATTCTACGTTTGGGTCTTTCTTCCCCTTTGGTTCAAGAAGCCAAATCCCGTAATATTTGTTCCCTGCGACTTTGCGGCGGCGGCACTCTTCCTTTTCTATATAAATTTCACGACAGACGGAAACTGGTTCTTCACCTTCGCCCTTCCGGTCACTTCTGCACTATGTCTTATAGTATCGGCTCTCATAGCCCTTTGCAGATATATAAGACGCGGACATCTTTACATCTTCGGAGGATTTACCATTGCTCTCGGCGCATGGTGCGTTCTTATCGATCTTCTCGTAAGAGTCACCTTTGATATCCATGCAAGAGTTTACTGGTCTGCCTTCCCTCTCCTTGCCTTCTTTATGCTCGGAATGATGCTTATAGTCATCGCCATCGTAAAGCCGCTCAAGGAATCGCTCAGAAAAATATTCTTTATCGGATAAAAAAACGGAATGCAAGGGCAAAAGCCGTGCATTCCGCTTTTTATATTCCCGACCTACCGTGTTCAGACGTTCGTTTAATATCGGATCTTTCACCGATAAAAGAATTTACGATTTGTGTCGGTATCTGTTGATAACGTCATCCTGAAGCGCTTTGTTAAGCCATACGAATCTTGCCGAATATCCTCCGACACGCACGATAAGATGCGGGTAATCCTCAGGGTTTTTCTGCGCCTTTATAAGCTCCTCAACGTCGGTCGTATTACCCTGGAACATCTGTCCTCCTCCTTCAAAAAAGGAAGTGAACAATCCCTTGATAACAGCCTCGCTTGACCACGAGGGATCAAGGTCCCACATTGAGGAAGCTCCGCCTGCAAAAAGATCAAAGGGCTGAGTCGTGCACGAATTCATTGCCGCGGTAATTCCCTTTGTCATAGCCATGCTCTGAGGAGTTATCGATTGTGCTACGGGTACGCCTGCAAATCTTCCGTCGGGTGTAGCGCCAAGCTCAGCTCCTGCCTCGGGCGCCCATACGAACGTAAGAAGGATAAACTTGCACGTACCTCCAAATCGGTTAACGTATTTTCTGTATGAGCTTACAAGATCTCTTGAAAGGCGGTTTGCGAAATCGTCCGCCTCTGAGTGCTCCTGACCGTATTTTGGAATTGCAAGAAGCCTCTTGCGAAGATACTCATAACCCTCAAAATTCTTTGAAAGAGCATCTACAAGCTCATCCTTTGTGCATATCTTGTCATCAAATATCGCTATCTTTATAGCATAGAGCGAGTCTGCGGCATTGGGAATGCCAAGTATTGCCGCTCCGTAGTCGTGATACCTTGTTCCGCCCGCGTGCATTTCTCTTCCTCTTGCAATGCAGTCATCAACAAGAGTTGAAGCAAGGTAAAGCGGACGAGAGGTCTCAAAAGCCTCGCTTACAATATCGAGGAACTTTAATGACTCGGTAAGGAAATAGTCACTCTCACTTATAAAATATCCGTAGAATTCCTCGAAGCTTTCAAAATCGTAAATCGATCTGAAGGATCTTCCGACCATCTCGTAGCCGTCTGTAAGTGATTTACCGCCCGTTATACAAAGCTCAAGTATTTTCGGAATGTTATGCCAGCCTGCGAAAAGAAGATCGCTCGTGCCGCCCTGAATACCAACCTCCATACATCCGCCGCAGTAATAGTTTGCCGCATCTGTATCAGAAACTCCGTTTTTCGTAAGTGCGGATATGATCGCGGTGTCGTTAACAAGCTGTGCACGGTTCTGTCCGTCCTTTACGTATTTTGCGCAGAGATCTATAAAATCCTCGGGGCAATCCTTCGGAATACGCGGATACAGAAGGGGATGCGTGATGTTGTGCTTCATATAGGCTCTTATCATAATATATGAAAGAGGATTTACGGCAGAGGTTCCGTTTGGATGGGAACCGCCGACAACCACCGTTTCGCCCCACCCGTCAAGATTGTGTATTCTCTCGTCAATTCTTATGAAAAGCTCTTCAACAAGCTCCTCCGCTTCGTCGAGCGTGCAAATACCCTCCTTGAGGTCGCGCTCCAAAAAGGGCCACAAATAATAGTCGAGTCTGCCGGGGCTGTTGCCTCCGAACGGAGCCTCCTTCATAATAACGATATGCTGCATAAAGAAGGCCTGAACAGCCTCTCGGAAATTTCGTGCGGGATAGCGCGGAACACGGCGGCAGATCTCTGCCTCCTCGCTTCTTCCGAGAGCCTCAAGTGCCTTTACGTGCTTATCATTCCACTCGTCAAGCGCATCGAGCATAATAAGAGCACCGCGGAAAAACTCCTCCGCTTTTTTATCTCCCTCAAAGCGGGAAAGTCCGTTTTCAAGGCGAGCGCGGATATCAACCGTTCCGTGCCTTAAAATACGGTTCCAGTCCCACGAAATATGTCCCGGACTTCCGTGAAGCACTAAATGATATTTGCAAAATTCACCGTACTCGGGCATTCTCTCGTTTGTATTTTCCCAAGCACGTTTCCAGAAGTCGAAGTCAGGGTCTCTGTTTTCGGGCTTCCTGTCATTTGTATAGTAGGTCCTTCCGATAATTTTGTCGAAGGGCTCAATGAAAACGTCCTGGTTTACTATTGCATAGGCGGTGGATCTCGCCACCTTCTCCCAAAGCGGAAGCGTCGAATATTTTCCGAGTGCCGCGCTGTGTTTATCATATTCAAAATGAGTTGCAGGGGCGCTGAGTCCCTTTTTCTCGGAATCCTTAAATACTTCAGTCATTCTCTCCGATATATTCATAATAAAACCTCCACAGCCATTGCAAGATTTTTCTTAAAATGATTATACATTATAAAAAATAAAAAGTCAATCAGATTACAGTATTTAGCTTAATTTTTAAGATACAAGATCAGGCAGCCCCTTAAAATTAAAGGACTGCCTGTCAGACGTATTTTGATTTATATTACCTTGCTGTCAAGATATTCGTTTGCCATATGTGCCGCAACCGCACCGTCGGAGGCGGCGGTTACTATCTGACGAAGCTCCTTCGTCCTCACGTCGCCTGCCGCAAATACGCCGTCTACAGAGGATTTTGTATCCTCGCCTGCAATTATATATCCGGAATCGTCAAGAGAGAGCTTGTCCTTGAAAAGCTCTGTTTCGGGAATTCTTCCTATGCTGATGAAAAGTCCGTTAAGAGCAATTTCGCGCTCTTTTCCCGTTTTGAGATCCTTTACCCTGACAAAAGAGAGCTTTTCTTCCCCTCCGAGGAATGTAACGGCCGAAGTGGGAATGAATTCCACGTTATCGGCGCTGTCAATCTTTTTCCCGTATACCGATGACGCCCTGAGAGTGTCTCTTCTGTGAACGAGATAGACCTTTTTTGCAACTCTTGAAAGAGTGAGAACGTCGGTTGCGGCGGTATTCCCTCCGCCTACGACCATAACGGTCTTTCCCCTGTAAAACATAGCGTCGCAATGCGCACAGTAGCTCACACCCATTCCGGTGAGTGCTTCTTCCCTTTCAAGACCGAGAAGTCTTGGGCGTGCGCCCGTCGAAATTATTACCGATCTTGCCTCAAAAGTGCCCTTTGAGGTCACAACAGACTTAACGTCTTCGTCAAAAGAGACGCTTTTGACAGTCGCTCTGAGACTTAATGCGCCGAATTTTTCGGCGGCTCTCTTCATTTTTTCGGCAATAACGTATCCGTCGGTCGGCTCATCAAAGCCGGGGTAGTTTTCAATTTCATAGGTGAGAGCCATCTGTCCGCCTGCCATAGCCTTTTCTATAACAAGCACACTTCTTCCCTCACGAGAGCCGTAAAGAGCGGCAGTATAGCCTGCAGGCCCTCCCCCGATAACTATAATATCGTAAATGCTTGTTGCGCCGTTCATAATAGTTCTCCTTTATTAAAGAAGGGCGAGAATGTCCTCCATGGGCTTCACTCCGCTGAATCTTTCCTTGATCTTGCCGCCTTCAATGATCACAACGGTAGGAATGCTCGAGATCTGAAAGCTCGTTGCAAGAGCGTTTTCATCGTCAACGTTTATCTTGCATACCTTTACGTCGCTTCTTTCCTCTGCAATGTCCTCAATTATGGGTGCAAGCATTCTGCAAGGGCCGCACCAATCGGCATAAAAGTCGATAAGAACCTTTCCTTCGTAGTTTAATACTTCGTTTTCAAAATTTTCCGAATTAAGCTTTATAATAGACATAGACAATTTCCTTTCCGTTTGCTGAATTATTTTTCCCGAAGTTTTGATTCCTCGGATTTCGTATTTTACCTGAATATTTCCAAAGAAAGCCTGATATTCTGACAGAAAACCGATTTTCTGCAAAAAATCAAAGCCGTCCCTGATCGGGTACAATTTTAGTTTTCCCCCGCAAGGCTATTTTAACATAGCTTTTCTCGGATGTCAATAATATTCTGATAATATTCTGAAAGCCGATGCCAAGAAGAAGGTAAAAAAGAAATCCAAAATAAATTTAGCTCTTCAGCACCAAAATAATCGCTTTTTTGTATTGACAAAATGCTTTTTTTGTGATATTATATCTACGTTGCTAAAGCAACCCCATATTTGGAGGGATATCGAA
>JAFQWB010000094.1 GCA_017407725.1 Clostridia bacterium
ATATATGGGCAGACGCGAGTCAAGAGAAAGACTTTTCAGCATTGTGTTTGAAATGAGCTTTAAGGAAAGCGAGGAGCTTTCCGCAGTTATTGAAAGACTTGAAGAGGAGGGCTGTGACGAGCCCTACGTAAAAGACGGAGCTATAGGAATATTTGAAAATATCGGATACATAGATGAGAAAATATCCGAGTTTGCAAAGCAGTGGAAAATAGAAAGACTTTCAAAGGTCTCTCTTTCGGTAATGAGAGTTGCGGCATATGAAATGCTTTACGCTTCGCTTCCTTACCAGGTTGCAATAAACGAGGCTGTAAATCTCGCAAAGAAGTTTGACGACGATAAGGCTCCCGCATTTGTAAACGGAGTTCTTAATAAGATCGCCGAAGCAGAGGGACTTAAGGATAAGGCGTGATGAGTAAGGTCTTTCTCGGTGTAGATACAAGCAACTATACCACGTCGGTTGCACTCTGCATAGACGGAGAGATCGTATCGAATATCAAGATACCGATACCCGTTGAAAGCGGT
The DNA here is from genome assembly GCA_017407725.1 of Clostridia bacterium. Next base: position 523 of record JAFQWB010000094.1, read on the forward strand.
GAGAGAGGTGTAAGACAGAGCGAAGCGCTCTTTTCTCACGTAAAGTCGCTTCCGATTGCATTTGAAAAGCTCGGAAACGTAAGACCTGATGCCATTGGTGTTTCCGAAAGACCGAGAGATGTTCACGGCTCGTATATGCCGTGCTTTCTTGCAGGCGTTTCTGCGGCATCCTCGATGGCGTCTGTTATGGGCGTTCCGCTTTACCGATTTTCTCATCAGAGAGGGCACATAAGAGCGGCGGTGTATTCGTCGAAAATGCCGCATTATGAAAGATTTATTGCATTTCACGTGTCGGGCGGAACTACGGAGATGCTTCTTATAGACGGTGATAATATTGAGCTTATCGGAAAAAGCCTTGACATAAATGCGGGACAGCTTATAGACAGAGTGGGTGTTATGCTCGGTATGGGATTCCCATGCGGAAAAGAGCTTGAGTCTGTTGCCGATTATAACGGGGTAGAGCTTAAGACCTGTGTAAGAGGACTTGATTACAATCTTTCAGGGCTTGAAAATATAGCCGCAAGGATGCATAAGGACGGAAGAGCGGTGTCCGAGATAGCGGGCTTTACCATCCTTAACGTTGAAAGAACTCTTGATAAGATGACCGCAAATGCGCTTAAGAAATACGGAGAGCTTCCGCTTCTTTATGCGGGCGGGGTCATGAGTAACAGAAGAATAAAAGAAAGCTTCACAAAGAAATACGGAGCTTATTTTGCAGAGCCGCAGTTTTCAGCGGATAACGCCGCAGGATGCGCGCTTCTCTGTATGGACAGCTACAATAAGCAGTACAAATAAAATCAAAGAAAAACAGTATGGAGGAAAAGGTGGCAGAAAATACAAATGCGCTGACCGTTACCTCGCTTAACGAATATATAAAAAGGGTCATCGACGCCGATAGCTTCCTTTCGGGTGTCCTCGTAAAGGGAGAGATATCGAACTTCGTGTATCACAGAACGGGACATCTTTATTTTACACTCAAGGATGAAAATTCTCTTATAAAATCGGTGATGTTCTCATTTTCGGCATCAAAGCTTAAGTTTATGCCCGAAAACGGAATGAAGGTCATAGTTCACGGAAGAGTTGCGGCGTTTACAAGAGACGGAACGTACAATCTCTACTGTGACAGAATGGAGCCCGACGGAATAGGAGCGCTTTACGTCGCATATGAGCAGCTTAAGAAAAAGCTTGAGGCAGAGGGCCTTTTCGCGCAGGAAAGAAAAAGACCTCTCCCGAAGATCCCGACAAGGATAGGAGTTATAACCTCGCCTACGGGTGCCGCGGTAAGAGATATCATCAACGTTGTGACAAGGCGCTTTAAGTACGCAAAGATAGTGCTTTACCCATCACTTGTTCAAGGCGAGTCCGCACCTGCACAGCTTATATCGGGTGTAAAATATTTTAACGAAAATAAAGCCGCAGATGTGATAATCCTCGGAAGAGGAGGAGGATCCATCGAGGATCTGTGGGCATTTAACGATGAGGGACTTGCAAGAGCGGTTTCCGCATCACAGATACCGATAATTTCTGCGGTAGGTCACGAAACAGACTTTACCATTTGCGACTTTATTGCAGACAGAAGAGCACCCACACCGTCTGCGGCGGCAGAGATAGCCGTTCCGGACACCACAGAGCTTATGCGAAAGATAAATAACATAACCGGCAGAATGGAGCTGCTTCTTTACGAAAACATAAAGAGAAAGAGTGAAAAGCTCTCAATGCTTGCCAAAAGCAAGGTGCTCGCCGATCCGATTTATATGCTTGATGAAAAAAGAGCAAGACTTTTGTCAAGCGCGCTTATGCTTGAAGGTAATATGAGACAGTATCTTTCGGTAAAGGAAAACAGACTTGCGGCGATATCGCCGAGGCTTGACGCTTTAATGACAAGACAGCTTGCCGATAAAAAGAATGAATTCGTATCGCTCACCTCAAAGCTTGAAGCATTAAATCCGCTTTCGGTCTTGTCAAGAGGCTTTTCAGCCGTCTTCGGTGATGACGGAAAGCTTGTCAAATCAAGCGCCGAGCTTAAGGTCGGTGATAAAATAGGATTAAGACTCAAGGATGGAGAGGTCAAGGCATCGGTTACGTCGGTTGAATTTAAGGAGAACTGAAATGGAAGAAAATAAAAAAGAAAATATGGGCTTCGAGGAGGCTCTTGCAAGACTTGAGGTAATAGTAAGATCGCTTGAGAGCGGAAGTGCTCCGCTTGACGAGTCACTTGCTCTTTTTGAAGAGGGAATATCCCTTGTAAGGCTTTGCAACGATAAGCTCGAGAACGCTCAGTCAAAAATAAAGATACTCACTGCCGCAGGTGACGGAAGTGTCAGTGAAAACGATTTTGTTCCGCAGTAAATAGCTCTGATTATGAAAGAAACTAAAATCAAAGAAAAAATAAAGAGCTGCGCCGATATTTGTGAAAGCGCGCTCGAAGAGTATCTTTCGATAAATGACAAGGATCTTGAAAGTCTTTTTGAGGCAGAGAGATACAGCCTTCTTGCAGGCGGAAAAAGAATAAGACCCTTTTTGACGCTTGCGTTTTCAAAGGCACTCGGCGGAAATGAGGATGAAGCTCTTGTTTATGCCTGCGCCCTCGAAATGATACATACCTATTCGCTCATTCACGACGATCTTCCCGCAATGGATAACGACGATTACAGAAGGGGAAGACCTACCAATCATAAGGTGTTCGGTGAGGCAAGAGCAATACTTGCAGGAGATGCTCTTCTTACCCGCGCATTCGAAACGGTGGCATCAAGCGATATCATATCGGATAAAAATAAGGCGAGAGCGGTATTGCTGCTTTCAAAGGCGGCAGGAGATACGGGAATGATCGGCGGTCAGGAAATGGACATGAAGGCAGACGGAAATACAAGCCTTGATGCTCTTGAAAGGCTGCAGTCGCTTAAAACCGGCGCACTTATAAGATGCGCAGGTGAGCTTGGGGCACTTTCAGCGGAAAAATACGACGACGAGAGCATAATGAGTAAGGTAAGGAGCTACTGCGATTTTGTGGGAAGAGCCTTCCAGATTACGGACGATATTCTCGATGCGACCGAAAGCGAAGAGACGATGGGAAAGAGCCTGTCTGACGGCGAAAACAATAAGATAACCTTCCTTTCGTTTATGAGTATTGAGGAAGCAAAAAAATATGCATTTGAGCTTACCGAGGGTGCGTGCCTTGCGGTAAAGGAAATAGATAGCAAAGGGGAGCTTTCCTCTCTTGCGCGCTATCTTTACGAGAGAAGAAAATGAGAATTGATAAATATCTTGCCGAGAACGGATACGTTACAAGCAGAAGTAAGGCGTCACAGCTTATAAAAGAGGGAGCAGTCAAGGTAGACGGCAAAATTGCCGATAAGCCTTCCGGTGAGGTTGAGGACGGAGCTGTTATTGAGGTTGATAACAGCTCGGTCAGATACGTAAGCCGAGGAGGTCTTAAGCTTGAGGGAGCACTTGACTTCTTTAATATAGACG
>JAFQWB010000095.1 GCA_017407725.1 Clostridia bacterium
CCCGGAACAAACAGATTTGAGATCCTTGGTGATAAGGGTAAGCTTGTTGCAGAGGGTAATAAGCTTATATTCATAAAGAACGAGATGCCCGAAAGCGAGTTCAGAGTAACTACAAAGGGAGCATTCTCTTCTCCTAAGACAACTTACGAAGAGTTTGTGTTTGAAAACAGAGGACCTCAGCACGTAGGAGTTCTCAATGCATTTGCAGATGCAATAATCGATAAGACTCCCCTTATCGCAAATGGAGCAGAAGGTATAAACGGACTTACAATTTCCAATGCTATGCATCTTTCATCGTGGACAGGTAAGGAGGTAACGCTGCCTCTTGATGAAGATAAGTTCCTTGAGCTTCTCAATGAGAGAATTGCGGGATCAAGATTCAAAAACGTTGACGAAAAGGTAAGCAATACCGAAGGAAGCTACTAATATAAAAAGCTGTAAAGAACCTTGAGTTCTTTACAGCTTTTTTATTTTTCGATATATTCGGCTGAGTATGCCGCAATTCCTTTGGCAAGACCCTGAGCGTAGGTTCTCTGCCACTCTTCATCAAGAAGCTTTTCAAGGTCGGAGGGATTTGATAAGAATCCGCACTCAACGAGAACCGCGGGGCGGGGAATTTTAAGAACGGCAAGTGACTGCTTTGCCCAGGTAGGCTCAGATGAAAGATTGAGCGCATTTTTTACCGAGGTAAGTATCTTCGACATGAGCTTGTGTGAAGAATTGTAATTTCCGTACTCGGTAGTGTTTAGAATGTAATAGCGCGAGCCCGAGGGAGACGATGTTGTGTACTTGTTGCAATGAACCGAAATGAGAAGATCGTAGTCACCGAGGTTGTCATAAAGCCAATCGTTTCTTTCTGAGACGTAGAAGGCGGCTTTTCCGCTCGTGTAGGATAAATACTTGTTGTCGGGAAGAGTTACACCGTCGTGGGTAAATATGACGTTGTAGCCGAGTTTTTCAAGCTCCTCGGCAAGCTTTAAGGATACCTGCATGTTGATGGTGCTCTCAAATATCTCCACGCCGTCCTTCATAACTGTTGCACCTGGGTCTACAAATCCGTGACCGGGGTCAATGCATATAGTCGGCTTGTCGGTAGGATGAGGGGGAGTGACTGTAGGAGCGGTGGTTGTTGGGGGAGTAGGATTTTCCTCTGCCGTCTTGAGATATTCGGAAACACCCTCCGCTATGGAAAGTGCATATTTGCTTTGCCAGCTGTCGCTTATAAGGTTCAGTATCTCATTCTGATTTGTTATAAATCCGCTCTTGATGAGAAGAGAGGGAAGAGCGGTATCGAGAATGGTTGAATCCTCTTCGTGCCAGATAGGCTCCTTTGAAAGGGAAAGCTTTTTCTGAACAGAGAGAAGAACCTTTGCCATAAGGGCGTATGAGGACTGATAGTTCTGGGCACTCTTTGTGTTTATGTAGTAACGAGAGCCCTTCATTGAGCTGTATGCAGAGCTGCCGCAGTGAACCGATATAACAAGATCGATCTTGTCGATGTTTTCTTTTATGAAGGCGTTTCGCTCGGTTACACGGAATTCCTTTCCGCCAAGCTCGTCAAAATCGGAAACGAATCTATCCTCAGGAAGGTCGATGGCGTTGTGAGTATATATTACGTTGTATCCGAGATCCTCAAGATACGAGCCGATTTTTGCCGCTATGACGGCATTTACGTCCTTTTCGTAATAGGTTGCACCCTTATGCTTGAATGCATCTCCGAGATCGGAAAATCCGTGTCCGGGATCTATGCACACGGTGGGCTTTGTATCATCATATTCGTTTTTTGTGGTTATTGCGGTAACCTTTGACATGGCATCACTCGATGATCCGGGAGCCGTAGTTGTCGTTAATGCAGATGTTGTGCCGCTCTGAGTGTTACTGCCTAAGTCGAATTTGTCAATGCATATGGCAACGAGAACGATGAGCAGTATAAGTATAAGTGCTGAGAGCGTAAAAATGATCTTTTTCATAATATTCCTTTCGGAAAA
>JAFQWB010000096.1 GCA_017407725.1 Clostridia bacterium
GCCGACGATATGGGTCTTGGAAAGACCCTTCAGACGATAGCGCTTATCGAGTCGTACAGAAGCTCTACAAGAGATGAAGATCTTCTTCCGTCACTCATAATCTGTCCCTCGTCGCTCGTTTATAACTGGGTGCAGGAATTTGAAAAATTTGCTCCCGAGTGCCCCGTGAAGATAATTGTCGGAAATGCCGCATCAAGAGGAGCGGTTCTTTCCGAGATCTCGTCGGGCGAGGTTGTTATAAGCTCTTATGATGCGCTCAAACGGGATATCGACCTTTACACCGATATGCTTTTCGCATTCATCGTTGCCGATGAAGCGCAGTATATAAAGAACAGATCGACTCAGGCATCAAAGGCGATAAAGGCACTCTCCGGTAAAACGAGAATTGCTCTTACGGGAACTCCGGTAGAGAACAGACCGTCCGATCTCTGGTCTATCTTCGATTTCATAATGCCGGGATACCTAAGGAATTATCCGAGGTTCAGAGAATCGTACGAGACCCCGATCGTCAAGGAAAATTCCCAAAGCGCACTTGCAAGACTTAAAATGCTCACGTCACCCTTTATCTTAAGAAGAATGAAGAAGGACGTTCTTTCAGAGCTTCCCGAAAAGACAGAGACGGTGCTTTGCACAAGCTTTGACGATGAACAGAACAAGGCTTATACCGCTCATGCGGCAATGCTTGTCAAGGATCTGCGCGATCAGATAAGTTTGGGCTCCGGCGGACCGGGAAGGATCGAGGTTCTCTCGATGCTTATGAAGATAAGACAGATATGCTGTCATCCGCCTCTTGCGCTCGGAGAAGCGTATAAGGGTGAGTCGGCAAAGCTTGCGCTTTGCACAGAGCTTGTCCGCTCATCGGTTGAGTCGGGTCATCAGATACTTCTGTTCTCTCAGTTCACCTCGATGCTTGACGTTATCGCAAAAGAGCTTGAGTCGCTCGGAATTTCGCACTATATGCTGACGGGAAAAACGCCTCAGAGTGAGAGAATGAAGCTGGTTGAGAATTTCAATTCGGGCGGGGCGTCGGTATTCCTTGTGTCGCTCAAGGCAGGCGGTACGGGTCTTAATCTTACCGCCGCGGATATTGTCATTCATTACGATCCCTGGTGGAATATTGCAACACAGAACCAGGCGACCGACCGAGCTTACAGAATAGGACAGACCAAAAACGTTCAGGTCTATAAGCTCATAATCAAGGACAGTATCGAGGAAAAGATAATCGAGCTTCAGAAAAAGAAGGCGGGAATTGCCGAGTTCCTTTCGGGAAATTCAGAGAATGCGATCACTTCAATGGACGCAAAAGAGCTCATTTCGCTCTTTGAAAATATAAATGTTTAAAAAAATTAAAAAAAATCTTTTAATTCATAATAAATTAACATAAAAGTATCTTGACAAATAGATCAATATGATGTAAAATAGCAAGGTAACGGTTGAACACATATCAAGGAGGTGCAAAAATGCCTGATTGTCAGATTTGCGGAAAAACACAGCATTCAGCTCGTAAGTTCAGCTACAGAGGTTCTTATGTAACAAAGCGTGCTCTCAGAACGCAGAAACCCAACGTTCGCAGAGTAAAGGTTATTGAGGAAAACGGTACAGTAAAGCATCTTTATGTTTGCAGTAAGTGCATTCGTGCCGGAAAAGTAAAGAGAGTAGCAGGCTGATTTATTTCCAAAACAAGTTAAACGAAATCCCGAGTCTATGACTCGGGATTTTTGTTTTTCTATTGACAAAGTGAATCTAAAATTATATAATTAATTAACAACACGGAAGGTAGGTATATACTATGAAATTATCGGTAACGTCTTACAGCTTCGGCGGATATATGGCAGAGGACAAGCTCGGATATCTCGGAATAATCGACAAGGCGGCAGAAATGGGCTTTGACGGAATTGAATATTCGCAGGGTGCTTTTATTGATATTGAAGGCTCTGCCGCAAAGATCAGAGAAAGAGCGGCTGAAAAGGGAATTGAAGTAGTTGCTCTTTGTGTAGGGAATGACTTTATCAATGCAGAATCGCCCGGGGCGGCTGTTGAAAGACTTAAGAAAATGGTCGACTACGCAAAGGAAATGGGCGCGTCTATGCTCAGACACGATATTACCGCAGGTGTAAGAGACAGAAAATACAAAAGAGGATATGCAGACCTTCTTCCCACACTTGCTGAGTGTACAAGAGAGGTCACCGAATATGCAAAGAGCCTCGGCATCAAGACAATGACCGAAAACCACGGATATTTCTCGCAGGATGCAGAGAGAGTAGAGTCGCTGATAAACGCGGTTGGCTCGGACAACTTCGGTGCGCTTGTTGATATCGGAAACTTTATGTGCGCTGACGAAGATCCTGCCTTCTCTGTGGGTATTATGGCTCCTTATGCATTCCACGTTCACGCTAAAGACTTCCTTTACAAGAAGGGAACAGAGATCAACCCCGGTGAGGGCTGGTTCAGAACACGCGGCGGCAATTACCTTCGCGGTGCAATAATCGGTCAGGGCGAGGGCAAGGCTTTCCAGACACTCGGAATTCTTAAGAGAAGCGGATACGACGGATACATCACGGTTGAATTCGAGGGTGCAGAGGATAATCTCAAGGGAATCAGAATCGGTAAGGACAACGTAAAGCGTTTCTGGGAAATGAACTGAATATTGACAGAATATAATAAAAAGGCGTCTTGCTCTTGCAAGACGCCTTTTGTTTGTTGGGGATGAAAAATACGGAGTAAAGTGTGAAATATATTAGCCATACCTCTAGTAGGGGCGATTCACGAATCGCCCGTCCTATGCTATATTCACTCCGAATAAAATCCTGTACCGAGTTACGTATATCTCCTCATCCGTCAGCTTCGCTGCCACCTTCTCCCCAGGAGAAGGCTTGGTGCAAAGGTATCGCTCAAACAAGAGGGTGAAAAATACTTGTTATTTACAAAAACAAAAATAGACAACAGATCTCATTTTCTTAATCAAGGAACGGGATTAGAAAAAGCCTTCTCCTGGGGAGAAGGTGGCATCCGAATAGGATGACGGATGAGGAGATACAGAATAATACTGCA
>JAFQWB010000097.1 GCA_017407725.1 Clostridia bacterium
ATCGACCTTTCTTCCCTTCTCTCCAAAAAGGGTTGCATCGGACTTGCTTCAAGCCTTGTTGACTTCGACAAGAAATACGAGGGTATTGTAACATACCTTCTCGGAAAAACATTTATATTTGACAACATTGACTCGGCTGAGGCTGCCGCAAAGAGCACGGGATACTCGCTCAGAGCAGTTACTCTTGACGGTCAGATCATAAATGCAGGCGGATCGTTTACAGGAGGATCTGCCGGCAGATCGAGCGGAATGCTCACAAGATCTTCGGAAATTCAGAATCTTCTTTCCGAGATAGAGCTTCTTTCAGAGAAGGAAAAGACAATTCTCTCCGAGATTGCCGATATCGACAAGAAGATCGAAGAGCTTCAATCTTCCCTTTCATCTGTCAACTCCAATTATACGCTTCTTGCATCTCTCTACAAGGCAGAGGAAACGTCGCTTTCTATGCTTAAGAATCAGATGGATGCACAGAACGACCAGCTTTCTGTTATTGCAGAATCGAAAAATCACATATTACAGCAGGAAAACGCAAGTATCCAGTTAAAGGAATCGCTTGAAAACGAGCTTATCGAGCTTGAAAAGTCGGTAGAATCTCTTGAAGGCAAGATCGAAATCCTTGCAGGCGAAGTAATCACTGCAGAGGAAGAACAAAGAAAAGCTCTTGAAATCAAGAACGAAAGATATATCGACATCGTTTCGGCATCCAAGGAGCGCGACGCCGCAAAGGCGCTTTGCGACAGACAGAGCGAGTCTATAAACGTTATATACTCAAAGCTCGAACGCAACGAGGCGGCAGAAAACGAGGCAAGAGCTCATCTTACCGAATACAACGAAAAAATAAACGAAGCACTCACGCTTATCGCTCTTCACGAAAACCGCACGAAAAACATAAGCGAGGAGATAGATAAGCTGAGGGCTGTTATCGACGAGCTTACCTCAGAGGAGATCGCTCTCAAAGCAAAGCTTACGCAGAAGAACTCGGAAAGAGATATCTACTTCCAGGAATTCACCAAGCTTGAAATCAAAAAGAGCTCTCTCGGAGGAGAAAGAGAAAAGCTTACAAACAGACTTTACGACGAATACGAGCTTACCTACGCCTCAGCTAAGGAGCTCGGATATCCCGAGGTTGATGAAAAGACAAGATCAAGCGTTCTTCATCAGCTCGGAAAATACAAATCGAAGATACGCGAGCTCGGCAACGTTAACGTTGGTGCTATTGAAGAATATGCGCAGGTCAAGAGCGAATACGATCACTTATCAAAGCAGATCGCCGATCTTAACGAATCAAAGAACAAGTATTCATCAATACTCTCTAATATCGAAATGGAAATGTGCACAAGATTCACAGAGACCTTCACACAGATCAACGAAAACTTCAAGAGTGTTTTCAAGGATCTTTTCAGAGGAGGCTCTGCAAATCTCTTCCTGACAGATCCCGACAACGTGCTTACGAGCGGAATCGAGATCCAGGTTGCTCCTCCCGGAAAGGTTATCAACAACCTGAAGGCTCTTTCGGGCGGAGAGCAGGTTTTCGTTGCTATCGCAATACTCTTTGCAATATTCAAGGTAAATCCGCCCCCGTTCTGTCTGCTTGACGAAATTGAGTCGGCTCTTGACGAGGTCAACGTCGTAAGATTTGCCGAATATGCAAGAAACTACTCTGACAATACTCAGTTTATCATAATCTCGCACAGAAGAGGTACAATGGAAACTGCAAGCTCGCTCTACGGCGTAACAATGCAGGAGCGCGGCGTAACCTCCCTTCTCTCGGTCAACGTAAACGAGGTCGAGACCAAGATAGGCGTTAAGGCGTAAACATACTACAAACGGAGATATTTATGGGATTTTTTGAAAAACTTAAAAACGGTCTTTTTAAGAGCCGTAACTCCTTTTTCGGAAAGATAAAACAGATCTTTACCGGAAAGGTCGACGAGGATACATACGAAGAGCTTGAAGAAATGCTCATATGTGCAGACGTCGGAATAAACACAACAGAAGAAATTATCGAAAAGCTCAGAGATAAGGTTTTCGAGGAAGGTATAAGCGATGCTGACAAGGCTTTTGAAGCACTCAAAGAAATTCTTCTTGAAATGATCGGAGATGAAAGCTCGCTTACCTTCGAGACAACACCCTCTGTACTTCTCGTTATAGGTGTAAACGGAGTCGGAAAGACAACGTCTATCGCAAAGATCGCAAATCTCTACAAGCACGAGCACAAAAAGGTGCTTCTTGCCGCGGCAGACACCTTCAGAGCAGGTGCTATAGAGCAGCTTGAGATCTGGGCTGACAGAATAGGTGTTGATATCATCAAGCAGAGCGAGGGCGCAGATCCTGCGGCTGTCGTTTTTGACGCTACTCACGCCGCTATCAAGAGAAACGCCGATCTTCTTATAGTTGACACTGCAGGCAGACTTCACAACAAGAAGAATCTTATGGCAGAGCTTGCCAAAATAAACAGAGTCATCGACAAGGAGCTTCCCGGTGTATCGAGAGAAACTCTTCTCGTTCTTGATTCAACCACAGGTCAAAATGCGGTTCAGCAGGCAAAGGAATTTATGAACAGTGCAGAAATAACCGGTCTTGTACTCACAAAGCTTGACGGAACTGCAAAGGGCGGAATTGTCTTCTCTATCAAAAACGAGCTTGGCATCCCCGTAAAATTCATAGGAGTCGGAGAGCAGGTAGACGATTTACAGAGATTTGATCCCCGTGAATTTGTCGACGCTATGTTTGAACAATGAAAATAGTACTTGCAACACACAACAAACACAAAACAAAGGAATTCAGGCGAATTTTACAAACGCTCGGATGTGATATTGATATACTCACGCTTGACGAGATAGGATTTTCCGGAGAAATAATCGAAGACGGCACAAGCTTCGAAGAAAATGCAATGATCAAGGCAAGATGTGCCGCAAAGCTCGGATATATCGGAATCGCCGACGATTCGGGTCTTTGTGTTGATGCACTTGGCGGTGCACCCGGAATATACTCTGCAAGATATGCGGGTGAAATATGCGACGACAAAGCAAACAACGACAAGCTTCTTTACGAATTAAGAGAGGTTGAGGACAAGGACAGAGGTGCACAGTTCGTTTGTGCCATCGCTTGTGCCTTCCCTGACGGTAAAAATGATTTTACCGTAAAAGCGGACACCGAGGGCTTCATTACTCACTCGGAAGAGGGTGAAGGCGGATTCGGATACGATCCTCTTTTCTTCTGTGAGAAGTTCGGAAAGACCTTTGCATCACTTACTCCCGATGAAAAGAACAGTCTCAGCCACAGAGGAAGGGCTATCAAGCTTTTTGCCGAGAAATTCGCTGATATAATGACTGAAAAGAATAATTAAGGTTTGGTACAAAAATGACAAGCAAACAAAGAGCTTACTTAAGAAGCCTTGCTTCTACACAAAAGGCAATTTTCCAGATCGGAAAAAATGAGATCTCGGAAAATATGTGCATACAGATCTCAAATGCGCTTGAGGCGCACGAGCTTGTAAAGATCTCGGTCCTTGAAACGTGCGGAACGTCTGCAAAAGAAGCAGCAGAGATACTTGCAAACGGAACAGATTCCGAGGTGGTTACGGTTATCGGAAGAAAGATCGTTCTCTACAAGGAATCTGAAAAACACAAGAAGATATTTCTTGAAGATATAAGATGAAAGACGAGCTTTACCGAGCAGTAAAAGAAAAAGAAGATCCGAAAAGATTTTCACACACTCTTTCGGTAACAAAAGAATGTGAAAGGCTATCGGAAATCTTCCTTCTTGATAACAAGCGCAGAGACGCTCTCATTACAGCGGCAATGCTTCACGATATAACGAAGGGTTTTTCCGAAAAGGAGCATCTTGATCTTGCTAATGAATACTTTGCAGAAATAAGTGCAGATGATCTTGCATCACCCGCGATACTGCATCAGATAACCGGTGCACTTTACGTGAAAAAGTATCTTCACGAGCATTACTCAGCTCTGCTTGATTCTGCGATATCAAAGCACACAACGGGAGATGCCGATATGTCACTCACAGACAAGCTTCTTTGCCTTGCAGATTATATCGAAGAAGAAAGAAGCTATGAGAAGTGCAGGCAAACGAGAGAATATTTCTACTCTCTCTTAGAAAGCACCGACAAGGAAAGAGCGCTTGATCTTGCCCTTCTTAAATATTTCGAGAATACGGTAAATCACATTAAAAGTAAAAATCTTGCGGTACATCCTAAAACTCTCAAGGCATATACCGCTCTTAACACAGAGATCAGAAAGGAAACTGACAATGTCTGAAAACATTATTAATACTCAGAGCGCTGAGTACACTCCCAGAGATCTTACCTCTGCAACATCAGAAGAGGTGGCTCAGGAAATTGCAAAAATTCTTTGGACCAAAAAGGCTAAAGGTATAAAGATCCTTAAAGTCAGGGATAAAACCGTTCTTACAGACTATTTCGTTATCTGCAACGGAAACTCGAGCACACAGCTCAAGGGTCTTGCAGGCGAGGTTGAATATCAGATGGGATTCTGCGGAATCAAGCCCTACGGTATGGAAGGATATGCTGAGGCTTCCTGGATCCTTATCGACTACACATCGGTAATCGTTCATATTTTCAACCGCGATACAAGAGATTTTTATAAGCTTGAAAAGCTCTGGAGTGAGGCTGAAGAGGTTGATATCTCTTCTCTTCTCCCCGAAGATATACAGTAAGAAGTAAATGCGAAAGGACCATAAAAATGAGATACGATTTTAACGTCATAGACAAGAAATGGCAAGACAGATGGGAAAACGAGCACGCATTTGAAGCTAAGGACTGCATAGACAAGCCCAAGTTCTACGGACTTGTTGAATTCCCTTATCCCAGCGGCGCAGGAATGCACGTTGGTCACATAAAGGCATATTCGGGTCTTGAGGTAATCAGCCGCAAGAGAAGAATGCAGGGCTACAACGTACTCTACCCTATCGGCTTTGATGCTTACGGACTTCCCACAGAAAACTATGCCATCAAAACAGGCATACATCCGAGAGCAGTTACAGACAAAAACATAGAAAAGTTCACAAGCCAGTTAAAGCGCGTAGGATTCTCCTTTGACTGGAGCCGTGTTGTTGATACAACCGAGGAAAGATACTACAAATGGACACAGTGGATATTCCTCAAGATGTTTGAGAACGGACTTGTTTTCCGTGACACAGCGCTTGTAAACTACTGTCCCTCATGTAAGGTTGTTCTTTCCAACGAAGACTCTCAGGGCGGTAAGTGCGATATCTGCCACAGCGATATCGTTCAGAAGTCCAAGGACGTTTGGTATTTAAGAATCACAGAGTATGCCGACAAGCTTCTTTCGGGACTTGATGAGGTTGACTATTTACCCAACATAAAGATGCAGCAGGTAAACTGGATCGGAAAGTCTACCGGTGCATTTGTAAACTTCGAGCTTAACGGTATTTCCGAAAAGCTCAGAATCTATACAACAAGACCCGACACGCTTTTCGGTGTAACCTTCATGGTTATCGCTCCCGAGCATCCTCTTATTGAAAAATACAGAGACAGCATCAAGAACATCGCAGAGCTTGATAACTACAAGGAAGAGTGTGCAAAGAAGACAGAGTTTGAGAGAACTCAGCTTGTAAAGGATAAAACCGGTGTTAAGATTGATGGAATTACCGCTATCAACCCCGTAAGCGGAAAAGAGATCCCGATCTACACAGCCGACTACGTAATGATGGGATACGGCACGGGCGCTATCATGGCGGTTCCCGCACACGACACACGCGACTACGACTTTGCAAAGAAGTTCGGTATTGATATTATTGAAGTTATCAAGGGCGGAAACATCGAAGAAGCCGCTTACACGGGCGACGGAGAGATGGTAAACTCCGATTTCCTTAACGGATATCTCAAGAAGAGCGATTCTATCGATAAGATGGTTGAGGTTCTTGAGGAAAGAGGCATCGGCGAGCGCGGTGTTCAGTACAAGATGAAGGACTGGGCGTTCAACAGACAGAGATACTGGGGCGAGCCTATCCCGATCGTTCACTGTCCTGCATGCGGAATGGTTCCCGTTCCCTATTCGGAGCTTCCCTTAAGACTTCCCGAGGTTTCTAACTTTATGCCGGGTGAAGGCGGAGAGAGCCCTCTTGCAAAGATCGATTCATACGTAAATTGCAAGTGTCCCAAGTGCGGCGGCGATGCAAAGAGAGAGACCGACACAATGCCTCAGTGGGCAGGATCGTCATGGTATTTCTTACGCTATATAGATCCACTTAACGATGACTGCTTTGCTGATCCCGACAAGCTTAAGTACTGGCTCCCCGTTGACTGGTACAACGGCGGTATGGAGCACGTAACACGTCACCTTATCTATTCAAGATTCTGGCACAAGTTCCTTTACGATATAGGCGTTGTTCCCACAGAAGAGCCCTATGCGAAGAGAACCGCGCAGGGACTCATTCTCGGACCTGACGGTGAAAAGATGAGTAAGTCTAAGGGCAACGTAGTTGACCCCAACGAGGTAGTTGACGCATACGGTGCGGACGTTCTTCGTGTATACATCCTCTTTATGGGCGATTACGGCAGTGCTGCTCCCTGGTCAGAAAACAGCGTTA
>JAFQWB010000098.1 GCA_017407725.1 Clostridia bacterium
GATCAAACTTGCCTGCAGTTGCGCCGTTTTCTGCATCCACTCTCATTTCGAGGTTTTTCTTTGTGGAAGATGTTACCACCTCGCCGAGAAGCTCTGCAAATTTAGCTGCATGCTCTGCCTCTTCGTAAGCAGCCTTTTCCCAGTAAAGACCAATCTCGGGATATCCTTCTCTGTGAGCAACTCTTGCCATTGCAAGATACATACCAACCTCTGTGCATTCGCCCATAAAGTTAGCACGAAGACCCTCTATAATCTCATCGGGTGTTCCCTTTGCAACGCCTACAACGTGCTCAGCAGCCCACATACGCTCTTCTTCCTTAACCTCATTAAACTTCTCTGCAGGAACCTTGCACTGGGGGCATCTTTCGGGCGCAGAATCTCCCTCGTGAACATAACCGCAAACAGAACATACAAACTTTTTCATAACCCAATCTCCTTTTAAGTAAATATTTTAATTTATATTATTTTTTTTACATTCGGAACAAAGTCCGTAATATACAATTTTTTCAGACTCTATTTCAAAGCCTGCATCTCTGATCTTCTTCGTGTCATCATCGGGAAGCGGAAAATCAAAGATCGTCTTGCATTCACGGCAGACAAAATGCGAGTGCCCTTTTATGAATCCGTCATAGTACACACATTTATCGCTTGTTTCTACCGCAATAATCTCTCCGTCCTCAAGAAGGTTTCCAAGATTTCGGTAAACCGTTCCGAGGCTTATATTCGGAATCTTTTCCCTGACCGCATCGTAGATCTGCGAAGCGCTGAGATGCTGTCTTTTTGAGCGCATATAGGCGAGTATTTCTCTTCTCTGTTTTGTTTCTCTCATCGGCATCTCCTTATCAGTAATGATTACTGTTATTAATATACACCATAAATCTGATTTTGTCAAGGGGTTTTTTAAAAGTTTTTAAAAAAATTTTCGGCGCCCCTTTAGGAGCGCCGATCATCTTTTTTATTATTAATACATGCCGCCCATGCCGCCTGCAGCAGGTGCTGCGGGAGCAGGTGTTTCTTCCTTCTGATCAGCAACAACTGCCTCTGTCGTAAGAACTACAGATGCAACCGATGCAGCGTTCTGAAGAGCAGATCTCGATACCTTAGTAGGATCTACGATACCCTCTGCAACCATATCAACGAATCTTTCGGTATAAGCGTCAAATCCGTATCCCTTCTTGTGCGAACGAAGGATCTTATCGATAATTACAGAGCCCTCGTATCCTGCATTCTCGGCGATCTGACGTACGGGAGCCTCAAGACCCTTAAGAACGATCTTGACACCGATCTTCTCGTCGCCCTCGGTTGTCTTGAGAAGTGTTTCAACAGAATCCATTACGTTAAGGAAGGATACTCCGCCTCCTGCAACGATTCCCTCTTCAACTGCAGCCTTTGTTGCGTTGAGAGCGTCCTCGATTCTGAGCTTCTTTTCCTTCATTTCAACTTCTGGTGCAGCACCTACTCTGATAACTGCTACGCCGCCTGCAAGCTTTGCAAGTCTTTCCTGAAGCTTTTCGCGGTCGAAATCAGATGTTGTTGTTTCGATAGCGGACTTGATCTGTGAAATTCTGCCCTTGATCTCGTCGGAGTCGCCTGCGCCGCCAACGATAATAGTGTTGTCCTTGTTGATCTTAACCTGGCGTGCCTGACCGAGCTGGTCGATAGTGGTTTCCTTAAGGTCGAGGCCGAGTTCATCGCAGATTACTTCGCCGCCTGTGAGGATAGCGATGTCGCGGAGCATATCCTTACGTCTGTCGCCAAAGCCGGGAGCCTTAACTGCAACGCAAGTGAATGTGCCGCGGAGCTTATTGAGAACGAGAGTTGTGAGAGCTTCGCCTTCTACGTCCTCTGCGATGATGAGGAGCTTCTTACCGGACTGGAGGATCTGCTCGAGCAGGGGAAGAATGTCCTGAACGTTGGAGATCTTCTTGTCAGTGATAAGGATGAGAGCGTCGTCAAGAACAGCTTCCATCTTGTCGGTATCTGTAGCCATGTAGGGGGAGAGGTAGCCGCGGTCGAACTGCATACCTTCAACTACTTCGCTGTATGTTTCAGCAGACTTGGATTCCTCAACGGTGATAACGCCGTCGGAGGTTACCTTTTCCATAGCGTCAGCGATAAGTGTGCCGATCACCTCGTCGCCTGCGGAAATTGTACCAACGCGAGCAATGTCTTCCTTGCCGTTAACGGTCTTGGAAGCTGCTACGAGACCTGCAACTGCCTTGTCAACAGCCTTCTGGATACCCTTGCGGATTACCATGGGGTTAGCGCCTGCGGTAACGTTCTTCATTCCCTCGTGGATGAATGCCTGTGCGAGAAGTGTAGCGGTTGTTGTGCCGTCACCCGCTGCGTCGTTTGTCTTTGTTGCAACTTCGCGAACAAGCTGTGCGCCCATGTTCTCTGCTGCATTTTCAAGCTCGATCTCCTTCGCGATTGTTACACCGTCGTTGGTGATCAGAGGCGCGCCGTACTTCTTGTCAAGTACTACGTTTCTGCCCTTGGGGCCAAGTGTGATCTTAACTGTATTTGCAAGCTTATCTACACCAGCGATCAGTGCATTTCTTGCATCAATTCCATAAAGTATATCTTTTGCCATTGTGTTATTCTCCTTTTAGTGTAATCATAAATGGGACTCTGTCCCAAACCCTGTAACCTTTTTGAAAAAAGGTTAATCAAAAACTTCAATAAGGATAGGTTATGGGTGTCTGCTCCTACATAATATGCAGTTTAGCGTTTACACCAATATAGTCATCCTTGTCATCAGATAACCGTTCGTGTGCTCGTAGGGACCGCCAAGACCCTACTCGCCTACTACTGAGAGGTTGTGCAAATCTAAGCAAAGTTTAGTTAACTTAATTTGCTCTTACTCAACGATAGCGAGGATGTCGCTCTGCTTAACGATATTGTATTCAACGCCGTCGCATTTTACTTCAGTACCTGCGTACTTGCTTGTGATAACGCGGTCGCCGACCTTAACGATCATTTCGATCTCCTTACCGTCAATCATTCCGCCGGGGCCAACAGCGATAACCTCAGCGATCTGGGGCTTTTCCTTTGCAGCACCGGGAAGAACGATGCCGGTTTTAGTTGTTTCTTCAGCTTCAACGAGCTTTACTACTACTCTGTCATGAAGAGGCTTAAGTGTCATAATATATTCTCCTTTATTTGAAATAGGTGTTGTGGACTTATTTACCGTTAGCACTCAAAAGGCTTGACTGCTAACCTTACTGTGATATTATAATCCGCTTCGCCGTAAAAATCAAGGGTTTTTATAGTAGTTTACATTTTTTTAACATATTTTAACAGTGAGAATTGCACCCTCACGGCTGTTGACTGCTAAAATGAAAAGAAAACCCTCGATCTTTGTCGGGGCTTGGTGTATCTTCTTTTCTGCCGATTTTCTCTTCAACCGAACTTGCTCTTTCAATTTTGTTTAACTTGGGATTTCCGCATTACTCCCATTTATTCTTTTTTATTTATTATTTATTCTTTATTCTCTAAACTAAAAAAGACCCCAAAGTGAACCGAAGGTTCTCTTTAATGGGTCTTTTTGTTTTCCTTTACGCTTCAACTACCTCAGCTTCGGGTGCGTTCTTCTTTACGCTCTCGATGCCGTTTTCACAGCTTGCCTTAGCCTTGTAGCCTTCGCTCTGTGCGATGATCTCGCCGTTTCTTGCCTTCAGTCTGAATCTGAACTCGCCTGCCTTGTCGGTGTAGAGCTCATACTTGGGGTGCTTCTTTTCTTCGATGGGTTCTACTGTCTGGTCTTCAACGTCCACGAGCGCATTTGCACGAACGCTTTCGATGCCCTTGAGGCATGCCGCTTCAGTTGTGTAGATCTCGGATGTAGCGATTACCTCGCCGTTACCTGCCTTAAGATCGAACTTGTAGCCTGTTGCTGTCTGCTTAATAACGAATTTTCCCA
>JAFQWB010000099.1 GCA_017407725.1 Clostridia bacterium
AGGAAGATGTAGCACTTGACATAACCTCAAGAACGTGGAAGGTCTGCTTTGAGGTCGTACGTGAAGCACGTACGCCCTCAATCTCCTTTGCAATATCGGCAAGACCGAGACAGCGCGAATTCTCGGAATAATCAAATGTGAGAGGATATTCCTCCATCTTGCCTGTTTCACCGTTGAAGAAGCTTATGTTGCCGCCGAACCAGTTGGGATCGGGAACGTAGAGAGTACCCTTTGTTCCGTATATCTCGATGTTAGTCTGCTTTGTGTTATATACGTCAAACGAGGTGAGAAGAGAGACCACAGCACCGCAATCGAAGGTCAGGAATGACTCGATGTGAGTGGGTGTGTTTACCTCGATGATCTCGCCCACGTGAGGCTTTGCGGTAATAAGTCTTGTCTTGTACGCCGTCTTGCTGTAGCCGTAAACACTCTTGATTCCGCCAAGGAGATTGATAAGTGCTGTAATATAGTAAGGACCCATATCGAAAAGCGGGCCGCCGCCTCTCTGATAATAGAAATCGGGATCGGGATGCCAGGATTCAACGCCGTGACTTGCCATAACGCATCTTCCGCCGATAACCTCTCCGATAAGACCGTCTTCAATAAGCTTTCTGCAGGTCTGGATTCCCGCACCCATAAAGGTGTCGGGAGCGCCGCCTATAAGAAGTCCCTTTTCCTTTGCAAGGTTTACAAGCTCGATTCCTTCTTCAAGATCTGCACCGAGAGGCTTTTCCGAATAAACGTGCTTTCCTGCAAGAAGAGCCGCCTTCGAAACCTCATAGTGCTGATAGGGACGGGTAAGATTGAGAACAACGTCGATCTCGGGATCTGCGAAAAGCTCGTCCATCGTATCGTAAACCTTGGGAATGTTATATTCCTTCTGAGCATTAAGAGCTCTTTCCTTTATAAGGTCGCAAACTGCAACAAGGTGAAGACCGTGAAATACCTCGTGAAGATTCTTGAGGTAAATTCCGCTTATGCAGCCTACGCCGACAATTCCTACGTTAATCATAAATATATCCTCCGTATCCTTATTAATACATTTTAGCGTTGTTCTGATATTTTGTGAAGTCAAGAGAATTCTTTTCGGCATATTCCTTACCGTCTGCCGCCCAGATCATGCCGCGCTCCATAAGAAGCTCTGCACTGGGTGACTTGTCAAATACGTCATCGTGATGACCGAGAGAGCAGTAGAATACACGTCCGATGCCCCAGAATTTTGTCCATGCGACAGGCATATCTACGGGCTTGTTTGCTGCATGATAATAGTTAACAAGAGGGAAGCGTGTGGTGGCAAGCACCTCTACCGCAGGGTCTATGTGCAGATAGTAATGCTCAGAGCATACGTGGAAGTCCTCAATGCCCTCGGTGATGGGATTTGCACCGTGACAAATATTTACCGTGTAGTCAATTCCGTCGCCGCCGGGGTGAGAAACCCATTGACCGCCCGTCATAAATTGCCATTCGGTAGACGTTCTGAAGGCGTCGCACATTCCGCCGTGACAGCCGGCAAGACCTACGCCTCTCGATACCGCCTCCGATATATTTCTCTCACACTCGTGAGGAATACTGCTCATTGTTACGCATGCAACGATAAGATCGTAAGAAAGGAGCTTTTCAAGATCTGCAAGACAGTCTGTTCCGTCGAATATCTCTGCTTCAATGCCGTTTTTTTCAAGAAGTCTCTTGAATCGCTCTGACACAAGAACGGGCTCGTGTCCGTCCCAGCCGCCTCTGAAAATAAGTGCCTTTTTCAAAATGAGAAACCTCCGTGTAAATAAATTGTATTATACGCTTATATTTTATTTCCGTGCACTTGATTTTTCAAGAAAACGAGCGTATAATATAAGACAAAAGTTCATATCTTGCGAGGTAAATATGTTTTACGAGAAGATACATTCTTCAGATAACGATTACTTTTGGTATACCAAGCGTATAAATTCGGATTTTGCCTTTCCTCTCCATCTTCACCAGAATTACGAATTTGTTTACGTTGAATACGGTGAAATGAATGTAAGAATATGCGATAAAGAGTTCTGTGTGCGTAAAGGTGAGGGTGTGCTTATTCTTCCCGAGCAGCCGCATGCCTTATCGTCCCCGGCTCACAGTATGAGCTGGATAGTCATTTTTTCACACGATCATATTCCCGAATTAAGAAGAGCGGTACATACCGACGGAGCAAGGTATCCCATAATAATACCCGAGGATAAGGATCTGTATTTCAGAATAGAAAAAGCGGAAAACGATTCATTTAAAAGACGCTCGATCCTTTATTCACTAGCGGCACTTTATCTTGAAAACGAATATGCCGAGTATCTTGATATTCAAAGTAATTCTCTTGTAAGAAGGATAGCCGATTATCTCGATCTTCATTATACCGAGCCGATAACACTTGAAAAAATGTCAAGCGATCTCGGTTACAATTACAGATACGTGTCGGGAGTCGTAAATAGGTTTTTCAGACTTTCTTTTCTCGGTGTCGTCAACAGATACAGAGTGAACTATGCATGCGATCTTCTTGTAAATACGGAAAAGGGTATAACCGAAATATCCATGATATGCGGATTTGAATCAACGCGAAGCTTTAACCGAAACTTCAGGTCTTTAACAGGGGTTTCTCCGCGTGACTACAGGACGGGAAGAAGAGAGGCAAACGAAACATCACTCTCATAAAAAAATCGCGGTAGGCAGGCGTGATACTCCAAGCGGAGTATCACGCCAGTTCTATTCGCCTGCGGCGAGTGATATTGCTTCGCAGTGATA
>JAFQWB010000100.1 GCA_017407725.1 Clostridia bacterium
ACGTGAATATCTTTACTGCACCGATTGCACTTGATATGCTTACCTCTTCATCCGAAAGAATGCATACCTCTTTGTCGGTGTATTTGCCGATAAGATGCGAAAGAGCAAGTCTTTGTTCTTTCTGACCGCCAATGACAACCTTTTTTGCAGGGGAGCATTTAACGGCATCGACCTCGTCGCAAAGAATACATCCCGAAATATATGAGAAGCATTCTTCTTTTGATGACGAGAAGAAATTTTTAAGTATTCTCGCCTTGAAAAGAGCCTCGTTTATGCCGTGAGCTCTTGCATATTCATATCCCTTTTCAAGCATGGGAATGACAAGAGTGTTATGCTCAAAATCTGCGGCATCCTTAAGAATTGTGTTTGAAAGCACCGCCGCAAGAAGCTCACCCGAAAGAAGAGTCTTAAATGAGCTTATTCTTCCGTCCTTATCCACAAGCACGTGCTTTGAGTGCGAGCCGGGAAGAATATAGAGCGCATCCTCGGCGCCTGCGTCAATTCCCATTATCTCGGTTTCCTCGCCACGCATAACGTCAGAAAGAGAAAGATTGTCTGATATCGATTTGACACCTCTTATGAATTCCCAGGGTATAGAGGTTATCGCATCAAAGCGGGCAGAGAAGAGTGAATCGCAAAGCTCCTTTTTGCCTGCGGGAAGGCTTATGTGATCGAGCGGACAAAGACCGTACTCGGAGGTTATCATTCCGAATGCAATGATCGATTCAACCTCGTTTTCGGTAATCGAATTTCTTGAAAGAAGGCTTTTTATTGCAGGTGAAAGAGCACTCTCAAGCGCCGCTCTTCCGTTTCTTGCCCCAACAGAGAGTCTTTCTGTGTCTATGACAGAGAGATCCCTTACAAGATAAAGTCTTGTGTTTGTCGTTCCGCCGTCAAGAGATATAAAATATTTCATTATGCTTCTCCCTTTATAAGGCTGACGTACTTTCTTGCAAGAGCGGTAATGCCCTCGAAGTCGCCTTCCTCGATCATCTTTTTGTCGGTTATATTAGAGCCGATACCGAAGCCGCAGATTCCGACCTTTAAGTACTCGGGGATGTTGTCAAGATTAACTCCGCCAACCGCAAGCATCGGAATGTGTGAAATGGGCGCGCGGATCGCCTTTACGTAGCTTACGGGAAGCTCTGCAATAGGGAAGAGCTTTACAAAATCAGCGCCGTATTTATATGCATCGCATATTTCGGTGGGCGAGAATGCACCGGGCATTGAAACAAGCGAAAGAGCACGTGTCTTTTCAATAACCGCCTTATCGGTACTAGGCGAGATTATAAACTTGCCGCCTGCCTCTTTAGTAAGCTCAACCTGCTTTTCGGTGAGCACCGTGCCCGCACCGACGAGCATTTTTCCCTCAAACTCCTTTGAAAGAAGAGCGATGCTCTTTGCGGTATCTTTGTCCGAGATACTGCCGTTTGCGCTGTATGTTATTTCAATAAGACGGACTCCGCCCTCATACATCGCCCTTGCAAGGGGAATGAGCTTGTCGGGGGCACAGCCGCGGACAATTACTATAAGCTTTTCTTCTTTGACTGTGTTTATTACAAGATCTCTCATGATTTACTCCCAAAGCGTTCTGTTAATGTTGGGGGTAAGCTGTGCAAGCATACCGCCGTCAACAACAAGCTCGGCACCCGTGGTGTTTCTTGATTCGTCAGAGCCGAAGTACCAGGCAGCATTTGCAACGTCGGCAAATTCGGCGATATCGTGAAGGGGAGTGTAGTTTGCAAGTGCATACTTTGTTCCGTTGAGATTTGTCTGCCAGCGATCTGTTTTGATCATACCGGGAAGAACGATATTGGAGCGGATGCCGTATTTTCCAAGGTCTACCGCAAGAGATTTCGACATACCTATCATTGCGCTCTTTGACGAGCAGTATGCACAGCGGTTTTCGGTTACTCTGTAAGCAGAGTTGGAGCCGATAAATACTATAGAACCCTTGTTTTTTTCCTTCATCTGCTTTGCCGCCTCGCGCGCCATAAGGAAGTTCCAGCCGATATTGGTTGAATATACCGACATGAAATCGTTAATGTCGACCTCAAGCGATACCTGTCCTATTCCGAGATTCGCCGCATTGAGAACAAGAGTATCGAGAAGATATCCCATAGCTCTTATATCGTCAAAGATAGCCCTTACGCTATCCTCGTCGTTGTGAGTCGCAGAGTATGAATAGCCCTTTGCAAAAACGCCGTATTTGTCCGAAAGCTCCTTTGCGGCATCGCTCGATCTTTTGATATCTCTGCTTCCGATGAAAACGTCATAACCCTCACGGGCAAAGCGCTCGGCAATAGCGTATCCCGTGCCGTTTGTTGCACCGGTTACAAGCACCGATCTTCTGTTTTTAATATCACACATAGTTAAAACTCCTTAATTACCAATCTGCAACGCTTCCGTCCTCGTGATAGAGCCTTGGTGTTGTCCATTTTCCGTCGTATATCTTTTCCTTGATCGCGTCCTCGTCAAGCTCGATTCCAAGACCGGGCTTCTTCGGGATATCGATGTATCCGTTCTTGATAACGAAGGGCTCTTTTATGTATCCGACACCGAGGTCTGAGAGATCGGGATTTCCGGGGTGCTCCTGAACAAGGAAGTTGGGAATGCAGGCGTCGAGGTTAAGACAAGCCGCAAGAGATATCGGGCCGAGTGGGTTGTGAGGCGCAACGCTCATAAAATAGAGCTCTGCCATAGCGGCGATCTTTCTTGCCTCGAAAATTCCTCCGCAGTGGCAAAGGTCGGGCTGAATTATGCTTACAGCCTGCTTTTCAATAAAGGGTCTGTACTCCCACTTGCCGAAAAGTCGCTCGCCTGCCGCGATCGGAACGCTCGTTCCTCTTGCGATGTTTACCATGCAGTCAACGTTTTCGGGAAGGCAGGGTTCTTCGATAAAGAAGGGATTATAAGGCTTTAATCCCTCAATAAGAAGGGGAGCGAAGGCAGGGCTTACTCTTCCGTGGAAATCGATTGCAAGATCGACCTCATTTCCGATAAGCTCTCTTACCTTTGCAAATCTCTCAACGTGCTTTTTGACAGCGGCAGGTGAATCTATAGTTTTGATAGGCGGAATTATCGAATACTTGAGTGCGGTGTAGCCGTTTTCAAGTCTTTCCCTTGCAATGTCAAGCATATCCTCTATCGGGAATTCTGCGGGAACGCCGGCACGCTTTATGTGAGTGTACATACGAACCTTGTCACGGCAAGCGCCGCCAAGCATTTCGTATACGGGGCAGTTATAGTATTTGCCCTTTATATCCCACATTGCCTGCTCGATTCCGCTCATTGCCGAAAGCATCATAGGGCCGCCGCGGTAGAAGCCGCCTCTGTAAAGAGCCTGCATATGATGCTCTATCATAAGAGGATCCTTGCCTATGAGATACTCCTCGTATTCCTTTACGACAGCCTCGATTGCAAGCGCGTGGCCTTCAAGTATAGGCTCACCGAGTCCGACTATGTCGGTATCGGTGTACATTTTAAGAAACATCCATCTCGGTTTTACCTTTATAAGCTCAAGCTTTGTTATCTTCATTTTGATACTCCTCCGTTAAAGCTTTATTTCTTTATAGAATTCGGGGACGGTTTTGTTTTTGTAAGGGAAATCGTGAAGTGAGAGCGAGTCGAAAAGTCCGCAGTGAAGGGGAACGGCGTGAGCCTTTATCTTGTCGCAGAATCTCTTTGCATCATCAAAGTTCATATTATTTCCAACACCGTTTACGGGCAGGAAAACGTAGTCGATCTTCTGATCGAGCGATGCGAATACCTTGTCGTTGTAAAGAGTATCACCCGTTACGTAGTAGGTCTTGCCCTCGGCGTAAATAACGACTCCGATTGCCTCGAAATCGGAATGCTCGGCGTGTACCGCTCTGAAAAGGAGATTTCCAAATGACCATTCGGTTCCTCTTGAGAACATAACGAAATTGTTGTCGGTATCGGGAAATTCGCTCCTTACCTTGGTCCACGCATTGGGCGATGCAAGCACAAGCACACCCGAATCGGGCTTAAGATAGTGAGAGAGAGTTTCGGGGTCGGTGTGATCAAGGTGATCGTGTGTAAGAATGATAATGTCGGGCTTTATTTCAAAAAGCGACTCATCCACGGGTACGCGTCTTTTGTTTTTAGGCTGAATTTTCGCAACGCTGTCCGAAAGATAAGGGTCGATCATTATGCTGACTCCACCTGTTTCAAAAAGGAGTCCCGCTTGTCCAAGCCATGTTATTTTCATATTTATATCACCTCTGTAAGATAGATTTTGCTTGTGTAATCTTTTGTTTCTTGCGGTGCAATATAGTGAAATCCGCTTTCTTCATAGCTGATATTTGCGTTGGGAGCATCTACAAGGCAGGTCTGAGGCTCAAGACAGACGTAGTCGGGGCTGTTTGAATATATCAGTCTGAACCTGTATATGGGATCGCTCTCATAAACTATTTTAAGACCGCGCTTTTTAGATATGAGAGCCATAGTGCATCCCGATGCTCTGTAGTGCCTTGAGAGTGTAGAGCCGTCAATGAGAAGAGAAGAGCCGCGAAGTGCAAGAGTCGTTTCGTCCTTTTCCGTATGACACGCGATCGGAAGATAGTTATCGTTTCGTTCATAGTAGTTATCAACCTCTGCAAACACTAAAGGCTCACCGCCTGCAAGCTCTGTTGAGAAGGTGGTATGATGTCCGAGCATTATCGGCATATTAGTATCCGAAAGATTTGATATACTTACGGTAAGTGTAAGTCCGCAATCATCAAGACGGTAGGTCACGCTCATCTTAAAGCTGTTTGGAAAAAGAGAGTACATGTCCGAATCTGAAGAGAAAAACTCCGCAGAAAGATATGAGTCACCTTTTTCGTCAAGCTTAAACGGAAGAGCATGAATATATCCGTGTAAATGGCATCCGGTCGAAGGCTCGTTAATCGGAAATACGTAGTCACGGCCCTCGAAGGTGAATTTTCCGCCGCTTATTCTGTTTACGGGGAAAAGAATAGGCATGCCGTAGAGATAGGGATTATCGGGAATGCTCTCGCCTCTTTCTCTTAAAATATTTATGCCTTTATCAAGGTGCTTAAGGCTCGTGAGGGTTGCGCCGTGTGAAAGATCAACTGTTGCTGAGTATTTCTTTGATTTTATTTCGTAAAGCATTTTATAACTTTTTCCTTAGTATTTTATAAGTATATAATATACTTTTTTTTGCTTCGTGTCAATAAAAAACCTGCAAATTAAATTTGCAGGCATTAATTTTTATTATTTTGAATAACGTCTTCTGTATTTTATGAAATTTATAATAACGTATACCGAAACAAGTACTGTTATCGAAACAAGCAGTACAGTAAGCATCGCCGGTACAGAAACGTCGTTATCGAAGAATTTTATTTTGCAGTCAACTACTGTTTTTATGCTGTCAATTGCATCAGTCGGAAGACCTTCGGATTCCATTGCCTTGAAAACCCCGCGCATTGCATGGTTTTTGACAAGCGACGTGCCGTATGTTCCGGGGAAAAAGGAAATGACTCTTTGAAGTCCTTTTGAGAACTGAGATATAGGCATATATGCGCCGCAGATAAATCCATATCCCGAGCTGACTATAGTTCCGACTGCAGATATCTGTCCCTGGCTACTTAAGAAAAAGTTTATGATGCTTGAAAGAGCTGTTCCAAAGCATACGAGAAGAAAAACGTCAAGAATAAGAAAGAGTATGTCGGAAATTGCAAGGAACCATCCTGTTATATATGCATATACAAGGCATATTGCGAGCGCTGTCATGCATACAGTGAGGGTTGATATAAGAGTTGCTATATAGTAGCTGATTGAAAGGTGTAAGGGATTTACGGGAGATACCGTAAGATCCGTTATGGTTTTGTTTGCCTTGTCCTGAACCATTATCATATTTTAGCAAAAAGCTACGGTGATTGCGGATACCGACAAGATAGACGATATTACCTGACCTGCAACGTAGCCGTTAACCACCTTATCAGAGAGGGTTATTTCTGCGGGAAGCGAGCTTACAAGGCTGTCGCTGAATACGTTTG
>JAFQWB010000101.1 GCA_017407725.1 Clostridia bacterium
ATCTTTCCGGGAACACCGCCGAGACCCTCCTTGATAAGCTTCTTAAGTGACCATCCTGCACAGTAGCCTGTAAGCATCGAAAGGTCGTGAATGTGCATATCGCAGTTCTTGTGAGCTGCTGCGATCTCATCATCATATATTTCAGAGAGCCAGTAGTTAGCTGTAATAGCACCCGAGTTTGAAAGGATAAGTCCGCCTACAGAGTAGGTAACGGTCGAGTTCTCTTTAACTCTCCAGTCGGAAACGTTAAGATAGCTGTCAACAAGATCCTTATAGTCAAGGATAGTGGAAGTCATCTGACGGAGCTTTTCTCTCTGTCTTCTGTAAAGAATGTAAGCCTTTGCAACATCAGCATAGCCTGCCTGAACGAGAACCTCTTCAACGCTGTCCTGAATATCCTCAACCTCAATAAGACCGTCCTTGATCTTTGCTTCGAAGTTGGATGTTACCTTAAGTGCAAGAAAATCTATAACGCCGGGTGTATACTGTCTTCCCTGTGCCTCAAATGCCTTGGTTATTGCGGCAGCGATCTTGGTTATATCAAAATCAGCAACCTTTCCGTCTCTTTTAATTACCTGATACATTTTTTTCTCCTTTAAGTTTTGTTTTTATTTTCGATAGCGCATTTGCGCCGAGATATTCGCGTGTTAACAGTATACCATTATTTTCTCTCTTTGTCAATACTATATATTGTATTTTTGCAAATATTTTTTGAGTATTTTATACCATATGTGCTGTGCGTCTTTATGCATTATTTTGCCATAAAAGTGGCTCAAACAGCTTATAAAATTACCCTATTTTACCTGTTTTTGTCCGGTTTTAACCATTATTTGGGCTCTGCGCACAGCTACATCCGATTGAATTTTGTACACTATTACCATACACCATATATGTACTCGGATGGTATGCCGAAGGACTGTAATTCTTTAAGTTAATTCTCTTTTTTAATGAATTGTTGGCAAAACTCTTGACTTTAGGCAAATATTCTGTTAATATAAAGGATGGTAAAAAAATTGCTGTAAATATTATGATAAATAAAAAAGGATGATTAAGATTATGTCTATGAGAACACATAACTGCGGCGAGCTTCGCGCAGAGGATGCAGGCAAGACAGTAAAGCTTTGCGGCTGGCTTCACAGCGTTCGTGACCTCGGTGCAGTTGCATTTTTTGTAATTCGTGACTTCTACGGAGTTACACAGGCTGTAGCATCTACAGAAGAGATGCTCGAGCTTGTAAGAGCTATTCCGAGAGAGTCTACGGTATGCGTTACCGGTAAGGTAGTATTAAGATCCGCTCCCAACGAGCAGCTTCCCACGGGTCTTATCGAGATCGAGCCCGAAAGCATTGAGGTTCTCGGAAAGTGCTATGAGCAGCTTCCCTTTGAGATCTCAAGCTCCACACAGAGCAGAGAGGATACTCGTCTTAAGTACAGATACCTCGACCTCCGTAACCCTTCTGTTAAGGACAGAATCGTTTTAAGATCGCAGATCGTTGCAGATTTAAGAAGAAGAATGACCGAGCAGGGATTCCTTGAAATAACAACTCCTATTCTCACATGCTCATCTCCCGAGGGTGCGCGTGACTACATTGTTCCCAGCAGAAACTACCCCGGCAAGTTCTATGCTCTTCCCCAGGCTCCCCAGCAGTTCAAGCAGCTTCTTATGGTTGGCGGTATCGACAGATACTTCCAGATTGCTCCCTGCTTCAGAGACGAGGATGCAAGAGCAGACAGATCGCCCGGTGAATTCTATCAGCTTGATATGGAAATGGCTTTCGCAACTCAGGACGACGTATTTGAGGTTCTTGAGTCTGTTCTTCCCCCTGTTTTTGAGAAATTCTCTGATAAGGTCGTTGAGAAACCGCCCTTTGCAAGAATTCCTTACCTTACAGCTCTTGAAAAATACGGCAGCGACAAGCCCGACCTCCGCAACCCCCTTATTATCGAAAACGTAACCGACATTGCATCAAAGACAGAGTTTGAGGACTTTAAGTCGCCTGCAGTTAAGGCAATCGTAGTCAAGGGCTTCAATCAGACAAGAAAATATATCGACGCTCTCACAGAGTATGCAAAGGAAAACGGCGCAAAGTCGCTCTACTGGTTCAAGGTTGGTGCAGAAGGTGCCGTCAGCGGCGGTATCTCCAAGTTCCTTGCAGACGTTAAGGACGAGCTTATCGCACGTCTTTCACTTGCAGACGGTGACCTTGTAGTTCTCGGCGCAGGCGAAAACAGACCTCTTTCCAAGATCATGGGACTTGTAAGAACAAGACTCGGAAACGACCTTGGACTTATCGACAAGAACATTTTCCGCTTCTGCTGGATCGTTGACTTCCCGATGTATGAGATCGGTGAAGAATCCGGAGAGCTTGAGTTCTGCCACAATCCCTTCTCAATGCCCCAGGGCGGTATGAAGGCTCTTGAGGAAATGGATCCTCTCGACATCCTTGCATATCAGTACGACATCGTTTGCAACGGCGTTGAGCTTTCTTCGGGTGCTGTAAGAAACCACAACCCCGAGATCATGGTTAAGGCGTTCAACATTGTCGGACTCGGTCAGGCAGAGGTTGAAGCCAAGTTCCCTGCTATGTACAATGCATTCAAGTACGGTGCACCTCCTCACGCAGGCGTTGCTCCCGGTGTTGACCGTATGGTAATGCTCATTGCTGACGAGCCCTCTATCAGAGAGATCATTGCATTCCCGATGAACAAGAATGCGCAGGATATTATGATGGGCGCTCCCTCCGAGGTTGAACAGAAGCAGCTTGACGACGTTCACATTATGATCAAGCCCCAGCCCAAGAAGGACTGATAATAAAAATTAAAATACCGTGTACAAAAAGTACACGGTATTTTTTTATCGGTTTTAAGGCTTCTTACTTAGTTTTACTGCGAGCCTTCATCATCTTCGGTATATTACTCGTTTTCCCTTTTGTCAAGAGAATTAACATAAAATGGTGATATTAGGAATTTTGGGTAAAAAGGAGTAAAGACTTAAGGATAGAGACGTATATGTTTTATCGTGCAGTATTATTCTATATCTCCTCATCCGTCGGCGTTGCCGACACCTTCTCCGCAGGAGAAGGCTTTTGGTAAGTTCATTCTCTGCTTAAAATAATGAAGTCTGTTGTCTATTTTTATTTTCGAAAACAACAAGTATTCTTCACCATTTTAGCAAAGCGATGCCCTACCGAGCCTTCTCCTGCGGAGAAGGGGAACCGCAGCGCGAGTTTCGACGATGTGATATTAACCATAAAATTAGCGGTCGCGGTGGATGAGGAGATACACGTAAGTTAGTGCACGATTTTATTCGGAGGATACACAAACGAAGTGAAGGCTTTTAGTGTTACATCCCAAACAAAGCGAGTTGAAAAAGCAAAAAGGATGTCCTATAAAAGAACACCCTTTTATAAAGTTTTTGAAGATTCTTAAGAAACTTTTTACAAAAAGTTTCTTAAGTAAAAAACAACCGTCCCCTTAGCAAGCGCCGTGAGCGATCATTGCGTCAACAACCTTTTCGAAGCCTGCGATATTTGCGCCTGCAACGTAGTTGCCCTTCATGCCGTAACGCTCTGCCGCGTCTCTGATATTCTTATAAATGTTCTTCATGATGCCGAAGAGCTTTTCATCAACCTCTTCTGCGCTCCACGAAAGTCTTTCGCTGTTCTGCGACATTTCAAGAGCACTTGTGGCAACGCCGCCTGCATTTGCAGCCTTGCCGGGAACGAAGTATACTCCGTTATCCTGGAAGTACTTTGTAGCCTCGATGGACGTGGGCATATTTGCACCCTCGCAAACAACCTTTACGCCGTTTGCAACGAGAGCCTTTGCGTCGTCAATAAGAAGCTCGTTCTGAGTTGCACAAGGAAGAGCAACGTCGC
>JAFQWB010000102.1 GCA_017407725.1 Clostridia bacterium
CACCTTTCCCATGAGGGTCTTGACCTCGAGGATACGGGAAATGAGCCTACTTACGAGAAGCCCGGCTTCCTTGAAATGGGCATTTCTCCCCTTCAGGCACCCGATGTTCCCACATATATCGAGCTTGATTTCGTTCAGGGTACACCCGTAGCCCTCAACGGCGAGAAGATGAGCGCAAAGAACATCATCCTCAAGCTCAACGAGATCGGCGGAGCAAACGGTATCGGTATCATCGACATCGTTGAGAACCGTCTCGTCGGTATGAAGTGCCGCGGCGTATATGAGACTCCCGGCGGAACTATCCTTTACAAGGCTCACAGCGTTCTCGAGAGCATCTGCCTTGATAAGATGACACTTCACGAAAAGCAGAAGCTTTCCGTTACTTACGCTGAGCTCGTTTATAACGGACAGTGGTTTACACCCTTAAGAGAGGCTCTTGCTGCATTTGTAGACAAGACTCAGGAAAACGTTACAGGTAAGGTTCGCTTAAAGCTTTACAAGGGTAACATGATCAATGCAGGCGTATGGAGTAAGTATTCGCTTTACAGCGAAGAGATCGCAACCTTTGGTGAGAGTGATTATAACCAGAAGGATGCTGAAGGATTCATTCAGCTCTTCGGACTTCCCATTAAGGTTCAGGCAATGGTTGACAAGGCTAACGAAAATAAATAAAGACTGTCAGTTCCTCATCGTTTTTGGTGAGGAACTGAATCTGGTTTTAAGGAGAAATAAAAAGTGGCAAAATTATGGGCAGGCAGAACACTCGGCAATACAGACAAAATTGCCGATGATTTCAATTCGTCGATTCATTTTGATTCGAGAATGTACAAAGAGGATATAAAGGGCAGTATGGCGCATGCCGCAATGCTTGCAAAACAGAATATTATTTCTGATGCTGAAGCCGACAAGATCATAGAAGGTCTTGAGGGTATTCTTGCCGATATTGACAGCGGAGTACTTTCTATAGATATGGCGTCAGAGGATATTCATATGTTTGTTGAGGAAGTGCTTACCGTTCGTATTGGTGAGGTTGGTAAAAAGCTTCATACCGCAAGAAGCAGAAATGACCAGGTTGCACTTGATATAAGAA
Source organism: Clostridia bacterium (assembly GCA_017407725.1). The sequence continues at coordinate 1,091 of JAFQWB010000102.1, forward strand.
TGTATCTCAGAAACGAGGCAAAAGAGATAGTTTCGCTTATAACCGAGCTTGTAACGGCGATAACCGATAAGGCTGAAGAGCATAAATCCGACATTATGCCGGGGTATACACATCTTCAGAGAGCACAGCCCATAACCTTCGGTCACCACCTTCTCGCTTATTCAATGATGCTGCTCCGTGATATCGACAGATTCACGGATGCGGTGAAGAGAATGAATATATCGCCTATCGGATCGTGTGCTCTTGCCGGAACCACTTATAATACAGACAGATTCTTCGAGGCAGAGAAGCTCCTTTTTGACGGAGTTTGTCAGAACAGTATCGACGGTGTTTCGGACAGAGATTTCTGTGTAGAGCTTATGAGCGCTGTTTCTATTCTTATGATGCACCTTTCGCGTTTTTCTGAGGAGATCATACTCTGGTCGAGCTGGGAGTTCAAATTCGTTGAGCTTTCCGATTCATATACGACAGGCTCATCTATAATGCCGCAGAAGAAAAATCCCGATATGGCTGAGCTTATACGCGGCAAGACGGGAAGAGTGTACGGTGATCTTATGGCTCTTCTGACAACTCTGAAAGGACTTCCGCTTGCATATAATAAGGATATGCAGGAAGACAAAGAGGCTGTATTTGACTCGGTTGATACGGTGAAAATGTGTCTTAAGGTCATGATTCCCATGATTGAAACAATGAAGGCTCGTACCGACAATATGAAAATGGCGGCTCAGAAAGGATTTATCAATGCAACAGATATGGCAGACTACCTTGTGAAGAAAGGTATGCCGTTCAGATCTGCATATAAGATTTCGGGAGAGATTGTTGCAAGGTGTATCAAGGAAGACAAGGTACTTGAAAATCTTCCGCTTGATTGCTATAGGGAATATTCCGAGCTTTTCGAGGAAGACCTTTATAACGAGATAAGTCTTGAAACGTGTGTTGCAAAGCGTATTTCGTTCGGCGGAACTTCTGTTGAGTCGGTCGTAACACAGATCGAATACGTAAGAAATAAAATATCTGAAATAACATCAAAGGAGATATGAGGATGAATTTCAAGGGTAAGAATTTTTTAACGCTCCTTGACTTTTCAAAGGATGAAATAGAGGCGCTTATTGCGCTTTCCGCCGATTTCAAAGCAAAGAAAAAGAACGGTATAGCGCATAAGATTTGCGATGGAAAAAATATAGCACTTGTATTTGAAAAGACAAGCACAAGAACAAGATGTGCCTTTGAAGTTGCTGCAGCAGATCTCGGAATGCATCCCGTATATCTTGATCCCAAAAGCTCTCAGATGGGTAAGAAGGAAAGCATAGCCGATACTGCAAGAGTTCTTGGCAGAATGTTTGACGGAATTGAATATCGCGGATTCGGTCAGGAGATAGTTGAGGATCTTGCAAAATATGCAGGTGTACCTGTGTGGAACGGTCTTACAAATGAATATCATCCGACACAGATACTCGCTGATTTTTTGACTATCAAGGAAAAATTCGGAAAGTTAAACGGAATAAAGCTCGTTTATATGGGCGATGCAAGATATAACATGGGAAATTCGCTTATGATAGGATGCGCAAAGCTCGGTATGCATTTCGTTGCTTGTGCTCCCGAGAAGTATTTCCCGAACAAAGAGCTTGTTGATAAGTGCGGGGAATTTGCAAAAGAAAGCGGAGCTATTCTTGAGTTTATAGAGAATCCCGAAGAAGCGGTCAAGGGAGCAAACGTTATATATACCGACGTGTGGGTATCTATGGGTGAGCCCGAAGAGGTGTGGAAGGAGAGAATTGTAGATCTCACACCGTACAGAGTTACGTCAGAGCTTATGAATGTTGCAGGGGAGGGCTGTAAATTCATGCACTGTCTCCCTGCATTCCACGATCTTAAGACCGAGACAGGAATGGCGATATTTGAAAAGTTCGGTATTGATTGCATGGAGGTTACCGACGAGGTATTTGAAAGCGATGCTTCTATCGTGTTTGACGAGGCAGAGAACAGAATGCACACCATAAAAGCTGTAATGGCTGCAACACTTACCGACATACTTGGATAAAGATAAATAAAATGCGAAGGATTTATTCTTTCGCATTTTTTTTTACATTTTTACAGTTAATAATAAAAAATACATTTTTACTGAAATTCGAGGGTAACCGAGAGGTTGTCCTCGGCTATTTTTGCGTATAGTAAAATTCATCAAAAAGAAGTTAAAAAACGATATATTTATTGTTACTTAAAAAGAACTATTTCTATTGACAAAAAAAAGAATATATGATATTATATTTAAGTAAAAACCAATAGGATTTCTGCGACTGACGGATAGTTGTGCATAAACACAGTGGAACAGGAATCATCACAAAGGAAATATCCTTTGCCGACCGTCTGGGCACACTTGTTTTACACGCGTGGAACGAGTGCGCCTTTTTTTAATTCATTTTGGAGGATAAGTATGAAAAAAGTTGGAATTGTTATGGGTAGCGACAGTGATCTTCCCATAATTCGTAAAGCAACCGAAGTGCTTGACAGTCTTTCTATACCTTACGAGGTACACGTTTACTCAGCACACAGAACCCCCACAGAGGCGGCTGATTTTGCGGCAGGTGCAAGAGAGAACGGATTCGGAGTTCTTATCGCGGCTGCAGGAATGGCGGCACACCTTGCAGGAGCAGTTGCGGCAAGAACAACACTTCCCGTAATTGGTATTCCTTGTAAGTCTTCTGTTCTTGACGGCGTTGATGCACTTTATTCCACAGTTCAGATGCCCACCGGAATTCCGGTTGCAACTGTTGCTATTAACGGAGGAGCAAATGCGGCACTTCTCGCGGCACAGATGATTGCTATCGAGGATAAGGCTCTTGCAGAAAAGCTTGATGGCAAGAGAGCATCGGATGCGGCAAAGGTTCTTGAAAAAGATGCGCTTATATGCGCTGAATTTAATAAGTAATTAATAAAATTTAAGTTATATCAAGGAGAATAACAATGAAAAAAGATCTCGTTTACTCAGGAAAAACCAAGGATGTATTTAAGCTCGATAACGGAAACTACCTTCTCAAGTTCAAGGATGACTGCACAGGCAAAGACGGTGTATTCGATCCCGGTGAGAACTCTGTAGGACTTACAATTGAGGGTGTTGGCGACGTTAATCTTCGTATGTCTATCTACTATTTCGAAAAGATCAATGCAGCAGGAATCAGAACACACTACATCAGTGCGGATCTTGATAACACAACAATGGAGGTTGTACCTGCAAAGGCATTCGGTAAGGGACTTGAGGTTATCTGCCGTCACAAGGCAGTAGGAAGCTTCTTCCGCCGCTACAGCGATTACATTGAAGAGGGTGCAGATCTTCCCGCATACGTTGAAATGACTTTCAAGAACGATGCTAAGGGTGACCCGCTTGTAACAAAGGACGGTCTTGTTGTTCTCGGCGTTATGACTGACGAGCAGTATGACTCCATGAAGGAAATGACTCAGAAGATCACAAAGATCGTTGCAGACGATCTTCTTGAAAAGGGTCTTGTTCTTTACGATATTAAGTTTGAATTCGGATACGATGCAGACGGAAACGTTATTCTCATTGACGAGATCGCATCGGGTAATATGCGTGTATATAAGGACGGCGTTTACGTTGATCCTATGACACTTTCAAAGCTTTTCTTTGCATAAAAGATAAAAAGCACAGTATATAATTTTCAGGAGAAAAAATGGGTGGATTTTTTGGAATAGCTTCAAAGGCAGACAGTCTTGTAGACGTCTTCTTTGGGGTAGACTACCATTCGCATCTCGGTACACGAAGCGCGGGAATTGCCGTGTACGATACTGAGCTCGGACTTCAGAGAAAGATTCATAATATTGATAATTCTCCCTTCAGAACAAAATTCGAGCACATTTTCGATGAAATGAAGGGACATTCCGCAATAGGATGTATCAACGACTCTGACCCTCAGCCTCTTATTGTTAGATCGAATATCGGTACGTATGCAATCTGTGTTGTTGGAGCTATAAACAATTACGAGGCGCTTATAAACCAGTATCTTTCGTTCAGCGGCGGTCACTTCAGTGCAATGACGGGCGGTAAAGTAAATATTACAGAGCTCGTTGCTGCAATGATAAACCAGAAAAGCAATTTCGTTGACGGTATAAAGTTTGCTCAGAGCGTCATTGACGGAACTGCGGCAATACTCATCTTAAAGGATGACGGCTCAATAATTGCCGCTCGCGACAGACTCGGCAGACTTCCTATGCTCATAGGAAAGAACGAGCTCGGATACAGCGTTTCGTTCGAATCCTTTGCTTACATGAAGCTTGGATATAAGGATGAAAAGGAGCTTGGACCGGGCGAGATAGTTGAGATTACGGCAAACGGAATCAAGGAGCTCGCGGCACCGGGAAAGGAAATGCGCATTTGTGCATTCCTTTGGTCGTATTACGGATACCCCAACTCAACCTACGAGGGTGTAAACGTTGAGGCTATGAGATACCGTAACGGAGCAATAATGGCTGAAAGAGATGCTTTGGACGGAAAAATAAATGACATTGACTACGTTGGAGGCGTGCCGGATTCGGGAACTCCTCATGCAATAGGATACGCAAATAAAAGCGGAGTTCCTTTTGCAAGACCCTTTATAAAGTATACTCCCACCTGGCCGAGAAGCTTTACTACCGCAACGCAGGTTGACAGAAAGAAAGTTGCAAAAATGAAGCTTGTTCCGGTTCACGAGCTTATTACCGATAAAAATCTTCTTCTCGTAGATGATTCGATAGTTCGCGGAACTCAGCTTAAGGAAACGGTAGATTTCCTTTACGATAACGGAGCAAAGACCGTACATGCAAGATCTGCATGTCCTCCGGTAATGTTCGGATGTAAGTATCTCAATTTCACAAGATCGACAAGTGATATGGAGCTTATTGCAAGAAGAGCGATCATGGCACTTGAGGGAGAAAAGGGATTCGATTATATTGACGAATATCAGAGCCCCGATACCGAAAGAGGAAAGAAGCTTCGTGATTGGATTTGTGACAATATGCATTTTGCATCTCTTGAATTCCAGTCTCTCGAAGGAATAATCAAAGCAATAGGACTTGATAGCTGTAAGCTCTGTACTTACTGCTGGAACGGAAAAGAATAAAAAAGAAAGTGTCTGACACTAACGGAAAGGATTAAAAATGAACGAACTTTCAAGATCTGAAAGCTATGCAGCTGCAGGTGTTGATATTACTGCAGGATATAAAGCTGTAGAGCTTATGAAAACACATATTGCCAAAACAATGACATCGGGCGTATGCTCTGATATCGGCGGATTTGGCGGACTTTTTGAGCTTGATCTTACAGGAATTACTCGTCCCGTGCTTGTAAGCGGAACAGACGGCGTTGGAACAAAGCTTAAGCTCGCTTTTATTATGGATAAGCACGATACGGTAGGAATCGACTGCGTTGCTATGTGTGTTAACGACATTATATGCAGCGGAGCGAAGCCGCTCTTCTTCCTTGACTATATTGCATGCGGCAAGAATGTTCCTGAAAGAATTGCAGATATAGTAAAGGGTGTTTGCGAGGGATGCGTTCAGTCCGGTGCGGCTCTTATCGGCGGAGAAACTGCTGAAATGCCCGGATTCTATCCCGTTGACGAATACGACCTTGCAGGATACTGCACAGGCGTTGTTGATAAGTCCAAGATCATTGATAACAAGACAATGAAAGCAGGCGACGTTATAATTGCACTCGCATCAAGCGGCGTACATTCTAACGGATTTTCTCTTGTAAGAAAGGTATTTGACGTTGAGAATTCCGATATCAAGACCCCTCTTGACTGTCTTGGCGGAAAGAGCGTTGGAGAAACACTCTTAACACCTACAAAGATCTACGTTAAGTCTGTTCTTGCACTTCTCGAGAAGGTTAACGTAAGAGCTATTTCTCATATCACAGGCGGCGGCTTCTACGAGAATATACCGCGTAGCATCCCGGACGGATTCGGTGCTAAGATCGTTAAGGAAAACGTAAAGATCCTTCCTATATTCGACCTTATCGCAAAGGTTGGCGGCATTTCTGAAAGAGATATGTTCAACACATTCAATATGGGTGTAGGAATGAGCATCGTTGTCCCTGCAAACGAGGTTGATACCGCACTTGAGATACTCAAGGAATGTGGAGAGGACGCTTACGTGATCGGTGAGATCGTAGAGTCTGACAGCAAGATTACAATTTGCTGATTTTTCATAGCCGCACTGATGCGGAGATGATAATATAAGATTTCGTTAATAAGGAATCATTTCGTTGGAAAGGGAAAAGTGATGGAAAACAAAATAGCGGTTGCTGTCCTTGTTTCGGGCGGCGGAACCAATCTCCAGGCTCTTATCGATGCGCAGAACAGCGGAACTGTAAAGAGCGCTGAAATAAAGCTTGTTGTTTCTAACAACAGAGATGCATATGCGCTTGAAAGAGCAAAGAATGCCGGAATCGACACCGCAGTGGTTCTGAAAAAAGAGCTCGGATCTCAGGAGGCGTTTGAAGAAGCGATTATCGACCTGCTTCAGAGTAATAAAATCGAGCTTATAGTTCTTGCAGGCTTTATGTCTATTCTCAGCGAGAATTTTACCAAAAAGTACGCTAAGCGTATTATAAACGTACATCCGTCACTTATTCCGTCCTTCTGCGGAAAGGGTTATTACGGTCTCAGAGTTCACGAGGCAGCCCTTGAATACGGAGTGAAGGTTACGGGAGCTACCGTTCATTTTGTGAACGAGATTCCCGACGGAGGCGAAATAATCATGCAGAAGGCGGTAAGTATCAGAGCAAACGATACTCCCGAAACCTTACAGAAGAGAGTAATGAAGCTTGCTGAGTGGAAGATACTCCCGCAGTCGCTTGAAAAGGTTTCAAGCGAAATGCTTAAAAACAGATAAGTAAAAAATAGTGAAAATGAGAGGGCGTATAAAATGGCACTTTATGATTTAAAGAAGCTTCTTTCTGAGAATACATATCCCGGAAGAGGAATTGTTGTCGGAAAGTCTGCTGACGGAAAAAATGCAATGATCGCATATTTTATTATGGGACGCAGTGCAAACAGCCGCAACCGTATTTTTGAGAGCTTTGAGGGCGGAATGAGAACCAAGGCTTTTGATGAGTCAAAGCTTGAGGATCCCAGCCTTATTATCTACAATCCTTATCTTAAGATAGGAAATACCGATATAATCACAAACGGCGATCAGACAAATACGATTTATGATTATATTATCGAAAACGGAGAAGACGGATTTGCATTCGAAAAATCGCTTCACACACGTGAATTCGAGCCTGATGCACCTAACTTCACACCCCGTATTTCGGGAATTCTTTATTATGCGCCCGATAACAGCACCTTCCATTATAAGCTCTCCATACTCAAGAGCAATAACGGAAATCCCGATGCATGCCAGAGATACTTCTACAGTTATAATCCTCTTGACGGACTCGGTCACTTCATTCACACATATAAGTGTGACGGAAATCCTATTCCTTCTTTCTACGGCGAGCCTGAGGAAATAGAGCTTCCCAATACGGCAGAGGAGCTTGCTGAGCTTGTATGGAGCAACCTCAATGAAGATAACAAGGTATCGCTTTTCGTTCGAACAGTTTCACTTTGCGGCGAAGAAGATAAAGAGATCATTATTAACAAGAATAACTGAGAGTATCGGAAAGGACAGTATATAAAATGAAAGAATTTGAACTTAAGTACGGTTGTAACCCCAATCAGAAGCCGTCCAAGATCTTTATGAGCGACGGAACCGAGCTTCCTATTGAAATTCTCAACGGAAGACCCGGATATATCAACTTCCTCGATGCGTTTAACAGCTGGCAGCTTGTAAAAGAGCTTAAGGAAGCACTCGGACTTCCCGCAGTAACCTCCTTCAAGCACGTAAGCCCTACATCTGCAGCAGTATCCGTACCGCTTTCCGATAAGCTCAAGAAGGCTTATTTCGTAGACGATATTGAAGGACTTGACGATTCGCCGCTTGCAGTTGCTTATGCAAGAGCAAGAGGTGCAGACAGAATGTGCTCATTCGGTGACTGGGTGGCACTTTCCGACGTTTGCGACGTTACTACAGCCAAGATGATCGCAAGAGAAGTATCCGACGGCGTTATTGCTCCCGGATATGAGCCCGAAGCACTTGAAATACTCAAGGGTAAGAGAAAGGGCAACTATAATATCGTTAAGATAGATCCGGATTACACACCTGATCCCATCGAGCGTAAGCAGGTATATGGAATTACATTTGAGCAGGGTAGAAACAACTTCGAGATCAACAGAGAGCTTCTTTCTAACATTGTTACAGATAACAAGGATCTCACAGAAGATGCGGTAAGAGACCTTATAATCGCTCTTATTACTCTTAAATATACACAGTCCAACTCTGTATGCTATGCAACAGACGGACAGGCAATCGGAGTTGGTGCAGGTCAGCAGTCGAGAATTCAC
>JAFQWB010000103.1 GCA_017407725.1 Clostridia bacterium
GCCATCAGCTGAGCCATAACGCCTGCAGCACGGGCAAGCTGTGCGCCCTTGCCGGGGTAAAGCTCTACGTTGTGAATGATCGTACCAACGGGGATTGCGGAGATAGGCATTGTGTTACCGACCTTGATATCGGAACCTGCGCCTGTGTAAACCACGTCTCCGTCCTTAAGACCCGTGGGAGCTACGATGTAGCTCTTAACGCCGTTCTCATACTGGATGAGTGCGATGTATGCTGTTCTGTTAGGGTCGTACTCGACGCCGATAACAGTTGCGGGCATACCTACTGTAGCGCGGCGGAAGTCGATTATTCTGTACTTCTTCTTGTTGCCGCCGCCATGGTGACGTACTGTTATACGGCCATAGCTGTTACGTCCGGAGTTCTTCTTAAGAACTGTAAGAAGGGATTTTTCCGGAGAGAATTTTGTGACCTCGTCGAAGGAGGGAACTGCCATATGTCTTCTCGCAGGCGACGTAGGACTGAATTTCTTTGTAGCCATTGTTTATTCCTCCTTTGATTATTTCATACCTTCAAAGAATTCGATGGTCTCGGAATCCTCTGTAAGCTGAACTATTGCCTTTTTCCACTCGGAGGTATATCCTTCGTGAACACCCATTCTCTTGGGCTTCTTCTTCATGGAAATTGTATTAACGTATGCGACCTTGACCTTGAACATCTTCTCAACTGCCTCTGCGATCTCGGGCTTAGTTGCGGACTTCATTACCTCGAAAACGTATTTCTTGGATTCGGTCATCTCCATACTGGACTCAGTTATGATAGGTCTTCTGATGATGTCGTAAATTGTTTTCATTTGCCATACACCTCCTCGATTTTTGCTGCTGCGGCGGATGTCATAACGAATGTGTTGCAATTAAGGATGTCGTACACATTGATCTGATCTGCCTGAACAGTCTTAACACCGGGAATGTTTGCGAAGCTCTTGATTACCTTCTCATCAACTGTATCAAGAACTACGAGGGACTTCGTACCTGCGCCTACAGCTGCGAGCATGTTTACCATAACCTTTGTGCTGTAGCTTTCGGTCGTGATGCTGTCAACAACGATGATCTCGTTTGCAGCCATCTTGGAAGAGAGTGCGTTGTAGAGAGCTGCTCTCTTTACCTTGCGGTTCATTGTGATTCTGTATTCACGCGGCTTGGGAGCGAATACTACGCCGCCGTGTGTCCACTGAGGAGCTCTTGTGGAACCCTGTCTTGCGCGACCTGTTCCCTTCTGTCTCCAAGGCTTCTTACCGCCTCCGGAAACTTCAGAGCGAGTAAGAGCGGACTGTGTGCCCTGTCTCTGATTAAGGAGATACATTCTTACAGCTGCGTGGAGGACAGCACCATTTATTTCTTCTATGCCGTAGATCTTATCGGAAAGCTCGATCGCTCCGACTTCCTTACCGGCCATATCTACTACCTTGATGTTAGCCATTGTCTATTTCCTCCTTCCGCTTATGCTTTAACGCTATCGCGGATGAATACGATTCCGCCCTTTGCTCCGGGAACTGCACCCTTGATAGCAATGAGGTTCTTTTCCGCATCAACCTTAACAACGTCGAGATTGAGAATTGTTACCTGCTCGTGACCGTAATGTCCTGCCATCTTCATGTTCTTGAAGACTCTTGCAGGGTCGATAGAGCCCTGAGATCCAACCTGACGGTGGATAGGACCTGTACCATGGGTCATACGAAGTACGCGATGATTCCATCTCTTAACGACACCGGTATATCCGTGTCCCTTTGTGATTCCGGTCACATCGACCTTTTCGCCTGCTGCAAATACATCAGCGGCAACGGTATCGCCTACATTAAGACCGGAGATATCATCAAGACGGAACTCCTTGAGGTGACGCTTAACTGTGAGACCGTTCTTCTTGAAGTGGCCTGCCTCGGGTTTGCTCACTCTCTTTTCCTTAGTATCCATAAATCCAAGCTGAACAGCGTCGTAGCCGTCAGTTTCAACAGTCTTCTTCTGAGCAACCACACAGGGGCCTGCTTCGATAACTGTTACGGGAATGACGTTTCCGTTTTCGTCGAAAATCTGTGTCATTCCGATTTTCTTTCCGATAATGCCTTTAACCATTTTTGTTTTCCTCCTGTTTTTGTTATTGGTTGACGTCTCTTTTGTACGCCAACTTGACATAAAACGCTATCGGGTCTTTTGCTTTTTTGCCGCGTCGAATTAGAGCTTAACGTCTATTTCAACACCTGCGGGAAGTTCAACATTCATAAGCGCGTCAGCAACCTTCTGACCGGGGTTAAGAATGTCGATGAGTCTCTTATGAGTCTTGAGCTCGAACTGCTCGCGGCTATCCTTATACTTGTGAACAGCGCGGAGAATCGTGATGATCTCCTTCTCTGTCGGGAGCGGGATAGGACCGGATACAGCCGCGCCGTTTCTCTTTGCAACCTCAACTATCTTAGCTGCTGCTGCATCTACGAGCGCGTGGTCGTAACTCTTAAGTCTTACTCTGATCTTTTCGCTTGCCATGGGTTTTCCTCCTTTTAATTATAATTCGGAGCCGTCATCTTTTCACACGGAGTCGGGCGTTCCTTTCACTTTGCAGTAAAAAAATTAGTGCTATGCTTTTGGCATAACACACCCGCTTCCTCAAAGACCGTTTACTCCGGCCTTTCCTTGTCTTTTTTCAAGACAGGTGTTTGCAATTTTTTGAAGTTACCCCATAAACAAGGAGCTTTATGGGCAATCTCCGCAAATCGCATTACTTCAAGCCTTATAAGTATATCATAAACAAATCAATATTGCAATAGTTTTTTTAATCATTTACAAAAAATTCACATTTTTATTTTGCACGAATTTTCTTACCTGTTTTTGTGCACTTTTATTACTGTACTTTTCGGTGTGTTTTTGGGCGCACAAGGTCTATATATAATAAAAGGAAGAGTTTTTTATGAAAACGGGGGATGGTTTTATTAGAGGTATTATCTTTATTAGTGGAAAAATTTATGTTTGAGTATATTTTTATTTTTCTTTAATTATTCTTTTTGTTTAAGATCCGCATTTTTCTTCCTTCTTTCGCAAAAGAAAGAAGAAAGAACGCCACGAAATGCACAGCTTTCGTCAAAAAGAAGAACGAAAGACCGTGGGCAGGCGGGCGCCTGCAGGCAAATGTGGGAATATTCCGTCTTTTCCCTGCGGGA